>CAYRLD010000089.1:0-8303 GCA_964424925.1 uncultured Planctomycetales bacterium | reverse complement strand
GGCTTTAGAGGGATCAGTCCATTCGGGGGGCGCATTCGTATTCGCCAGATCGACCAGAATGGACTGAGCTAACTTGGCGGTCGCTTCCATCCCCTCATAATCGAGCCGTTCTGCATGATCACTCGTTCGGTGATAATCGGCATGAAGGCCGGTAAAGAAAAAGATTGTTGGGATCTCTTTGGCCGCAAAACTGGCATGATCACTGTCAGGACTATACTTGTCGGTGATGGTGGCGGGAGAAATTCCGGTCGCCTTCTCTCCCCGGGAAATAAAGTCTCGCCAAGAATCGGACGTTCCCGCAGCACCAATATCGAGTTTAGAAATCCCCTTCCCCACCATATCGAGGTTGATCATCGCAACCGTATTCTCAAGAGGGTGAAGCGGATGATCGGCATACCACTTCGAACCAAGAAGACCCGCCTCTTCTGCACTAAACCAGAGGAAAAGAATCGACCTCTTCGGCTTGACCCCTCCTTCGATAAGAGAACGTGCGATCTCGAGCAACATGGAAGAGCCACTCGCATTATCGTCCGCCCCGTTCCAAATATTATCATCCGCAGAGGCACGGCCGGCCCTTCCCGCATCCGCCTGCTCGGACGTCCCTACGTGATCGAAGTGCGCCCCGATCACGACAACTTCTTTTTTCAGCTTTCGATCGCTTCCGGGAATCCAGGCGACGACGTTTCGGGTTGGAGCCTTTCCACTCTCTGATCTCGGTCCGCGATCATTACGCTTTCGAAATTCGAAAGGCTGAAAATACGACCCACCCCGTCCCGCCGGTTTCACCCCCCACTCTTTTAAGAGATCCACCAGGTATTTCGCAGCTCGATCATTTCCGGGATACCCCGCCGCACGCCCCTCCATCTTGTCGGAGGCCAGATGCTCTACATATTCCCGCAGCCGATCGGCTGTATTGGGGCTCGATTCAGATTGAGGAAAGAAAAGGGAAGCGAGTGCAAAGAAGAGAAGGTTCATGAAAATCCTCGATTAACGTTCTTGCCAAACGATTTCCAGGAGGACTTCTTTCCCCTCCCGCAAAACACGAATCGGAACTCGGGACTGTTTACGGGATTCTCGTATGGCGTCCCGCATCCCCGCCAAAGCCCCATCCCGACTGAGAACAACAGAACCAAACTGAAGAATGACATCCCCCACCTGAATTCCCGCCCGGGCGGCCGCTTCTCCCGGCATTACATCCAAAACCCGGATACCTCCCTGCCCTTTTGGAAGACCCAACACTTCCGCATCCTGGTCCCCCACATCGGCGCCTTGGAGCCCCACCTGAGGAGGGGGAGCCGGCCCGCTCCAGACAAGTCGCTCTTCTAAATTCGCCAACTGCCGGACAAGGCGAACAACAAAACGGGTGCGTAAAGCAAGAAGGGGAAAGTCGATCTTTTCGACCTCATCCTCAGGGGTATAAATAAACTCGTGGAACCCGCCAAACACTTTAATCGCAGGAATCTTTCGACCATAAAAGCTAGCTTGATCCCCCGTCTCTGAAATCTCTTTCGAACATCGAAACTTGATCACCCCGCGCGCGGCCCCCTCCACCAGAGAAGACCATCCTTTACTTGTCCGAGTCGAAAGAACGGTCACGCGCCTTTCTCCCCGGCCCAACATATGCAGATTTACCATGGCCGTAAAAGGGTCTAAGTCTTTCGAACTCGGCAGAGCCTGTAAAAAGCGCATCGACCCAAAGTTCCCAAACTCTTCCCCCCCAAAAGCGACCAGCAAGATCGATCTCTTACATCGCAAGGAAGAGAGAATCCTTCCCGCTTCGATAAGAGCGGCCACCCCCGAAGCATTATCATCCGCGCCATTCCAGATCTGATCCTCCCGATCCGATGATCGAAGACGAATGATATTATTGGGATCCCCCGTCTTTCCCGGCCCATCATAGTGAGCCCCAACAATCACAAATTCATTCCGCAGTTTCGGGTCGCTTCCCGGAATCACCGCTACGACATTGGTCGATCCAATCTGATCTCGGGAATCGATATAACTCGAAATGAGAAAGGGTTGTTGGTACTGACTGGAGAAGGGACGAATCCCCGCCTCTTTGAATTGCTTTTCAATATAGATCGCCGCCCGCTTCGACCCCGGCTTCCCGGCACACCGGCCTTCATACGAATCGGATGCGAGGGTTGTGAGATGTTCCCGAAGAGCCTCTTCGGAAACTTCCTGTACAAATGGAAAAAGAGTCAAGAGGAGGCAGGCAATGTTCATTCGGACCACTCCGCCTGAAGAGAAACTTTCTTCCTCCCTCTGAGAACCACAACGGGAACGGGCTTCCCCGGAGAAATCGCATCGAGAAACCTGCGGAGAGCCTGAATCGCCCCGAACCTTGGGAGCGAAGTCTCATTAAAAGAGAGAATCCAATCCCCCTTTTTCACTCCTGCACGAGAGGCAACGGTGTCGGGGGATACCTCCAAAACGAGGATCGCCCCTGCATTTTCCTCTAAGCCAACCGCTTTGATAAAAGCAGCCGAAGCGGTCCCCCCCTGAAGAAACCCAAACCGGCGCCCTTTCACAAAAGGAAGCGGAGAAACGGCCTGATCGATTCGTGTCAGAATTCCGAGAGCCGACCGAGTTACTTTCTGCAACGCAGCAAGATCAATCTGATCAGAATGATCTCGAGAGGTTCGATCCAGCCTCTGCGGAAGGGCGGTCATCAATATCGTCGGAATGCCCTCCTCATAAAAGATCACCTGATCTCCGAAAGAGTTCCTCACACCCGCATGATCGAAGAGAGTTGCTTTGACTGTTTCAGCTGCGAGGGACGCTTCGACAAGAGGTCGAAGTTCGCGACCCGTTCCCACCCCGTGGACTTCCAAGGGAGATGACTGAAGGCGCCCCACCCGATCAATGGAGAGAACGAAAACCACCTGGCGAAACGGAATAAGGGGGTGATCACGATACCAGAGACTTCCTTGCTGCCGATGCTCCTTGGCAGAAAAAGCCACAAAGAGAAACGTTCTCTCCGGCTTCATCGCTGCAACAGACTCGGCTAGGGAAAGAAAAGCCGCCATCCCGGACGCATTATCATTCGCCCCATTCCAGATCTTGTCGCCCCCCTTCTCCGGTCTTCGACCCGGGTTCGGTTGCCCCTCCCGACCGAGATGATCGTAATGACTAACGACCATGACCACCTCTTCACTCCGGGAACCCCCTTCTACGAATCCGACAACATTGAATCCCTTCCCCTGGGTAGGTTGAAGAGAGTGCCGATCTTCTAGATCGAAAAGTGGGAAAGAAAAGCGTTGTACATAAGCCCCGTCTGGACCCGGGAGCAACTGATACTCCCGAAGGCGCTCAACAATATATTGCGCCGCTCGTTTCGCACCCGGGGACCCCGCATTGCGACCCTCCAACTCATCATCAGAGAGGGCTTCGATATGAACTTGTAGAGGATCAGACTTGACCTTCTCCTCTACCTGAGGGGCAGGCCCTACCAAGAATACGAAGAGAAAGGAGCACCACATAAAACGAGGATCCTATTTATCCCAACCCACCTTGAGCGTTACCTTTTTGCCCCCACGGAGAACGACCAGATCGACTTTCTCTCCCGCGTCTACCTTTTCAATCGCGGAACGAAGGTCACTACGAGGGTCACTCCGTCCGAGCGTCTCTCCATTCAGAGAAAGAACGACATCCTCTGTCTGTAGTCCGGAATCTTTTCCGACCCCGTCATTCACTCGGTCCACGCGCAGAGCACCTTGCTCTTTGGCAAGACCTAACTCAGCACATCCCGCCGCATCAACAGATTCAATGTAGATCCCTAAAAGCCGGCGCGGAGGAGCCGGTTTCGACTCACCTCGTTCCCGGCCGAAATTAAATCGCCCGCCTCTCTTTTCCTTACCCGAAAACTGGAGAGTCTCTTCTCCATTGGCGATCGTCTCGAGGATCATTCCCGCGGTATGGGAGATCTTAACCATGTTCTCATACGCCAATTTTTCAGGATGATCGGTGACTCGGTGGTAGTCGGCATGAAATCCGGAAAAGAAAAAGGAAAACGGAATCCCTTTCGCTTTGAACGAGGAATGATCACTATCCCCACCAAAGATATCCGCACCCTTTTCGATTTTCGCTTTCAGACCCGTTTTCGCAATAGCGCCTTTGACCGCATTTTCAAGCGCGGTCCCCTTCGCTGAACCAACCCCTTTTACCTCCACAGGACGAGTAGGATTGCGGCCAACCATATCGAGGTTCAGCATGTAGACATGTTTGGAGATCGGAGCAATCGGATTATTACAATAATATTTGGAGCCATATAACCCGGCTTCTTCTGCGCTAAAGAGGATAAACAGAATCGACCTCTTGGTTCGAATCTTCCCTTTTGCAAAAGCACGGGCAAGAGACAGAACGCATGTGGTTCCGCTTCCGTTATCATCCGCCCCATTCCAGATCTCGTCTTCCCCGGTCGCCCCTCCGAGACGTCCGAGATGGCGCCCCTGACTTCCGACGCCCACGTGATCAAAATGCCCCCCCACAACAACAATTTCGTCCTTGAGAACAGGATCGGTACCTTCCATAAGACCAACGACATTCTGTGTCTTTAGATCTTTCCCTCCTGTATAGAAAGAGCGGAAAGTGAAGTGTTGCAGATATGTGGCATTCCCGTTTTCATCCTGATCCCCGACGGGCTTCAATCCAATCGACCGGAACTCATCGGCAATATAAGCCGCCGCCCGATTATTACTTTCATACCCCGCATTGCGACCCCGGTAGTCATCAGAAGCGAGGGTCATCGCATGCTTCTTCAAGAGTGGAACATGGATGTATTTTTTGAGCGCCGCTTCCGACGTCAATTTTTTCGGAGCGGACGATAGTGCGCGCAGTTCGGCCCGGACCATCTGGACAATTTCCCTGCGAATGCGGGGAAGTTCTCGATCCATCGCAGAATCGATCGCTTTGAAGATACGCTCTTCCGTGCTCTCTTGAGCACCTACCGAAACTCCGGCGAGGAGAACAAGGGTACCGGTCAGAAATACAAGGGATCGGGAAAACATGAGGTCTCCTTCGAAATAGGTCAGTATTCCTTATATATACGGTTCCCCCTGGGAGGTCGTTTGCAAAGATGTTACGACAAAGCCAATTCCTCCACCACCATATCTCCAATTTTATCCGTAGGAACACCGGAGTCAGCCCCAAGAGAAGGGAGCTTCGGAAGAATCCGGATCACAGCCGCTTCTACTTCATCGGCCGCTTTCGTTTCTCCTAGATGATCCAGAAGCATCCCGGCGGCCAGAATTGTGGCGATCGGATTCGCCTTTTTCTGCCCCTTGTATTTTGGAGCGGACCCATGAATCGGCTCAAAGACGGAGACTTTACCCGGATGGATATTTCCTCCCGCCGCAACCCCCAGACCTCCTTGGATCGCAGCACCCAGGTCGGTCAAAATATCACCAAACATATTCGTGGTTACTACGGTATCAAAGCTCTCTGGATTTTTAATGAGCCACATACAAGCGGCATCGATATACGCATAATCCTTTTCAATTTCCGGGAAGTCTTTTCCGACCGCCTCGAAGGTGGTGCGATAAAGATCGTGTGCCCGAACCGCATTCGCCTTGTCTACCAGAGTCAGTTTTTTTCCGGGTCGACTCATGGCGCGTTCATACGCATACCGGATGATCCGCTCCGTCCCTGCCGGAGTATAGAGCATCTCCTGGATCACGCGATTGTCTTCCTTGATCGTCTTCCCTCGATACGCATCCTCTGTATTTTCCCGAACAACCAGAATATCGAGGTCTTCCGGTTTCTTGCCCTTCAAGGGACAGAGCGATTCATCATAGAGTTTAATCGGACGAAGATTGACGTAGAGATCGAGATCAAAACGCAACCGCCCTACTATCCCAAACTCAAGAAAGCCCGGCTCAAAGCGGGGATCCCCAATCGCACCGAGAAGAATCGCATCGTGATCCTTCATTTCTGAGAATGCGGAATCGGGAATCAATTCCTTATGTTGCAGATGGTATTCCGCCCCGAAAGGGTAATCGGTAACATCCACTCCAAAACCAGCCCGGTCCGCAACAGCCTTGAGAACTTTAAGTCCCTCCGCGGTAACTTCCGGACCGATTCCGTCGCCGCCAAGAGATCCGATTTGATATGTTTTCATGGCAGAGAGAATCCCAGAAACGCCCCCAATCCGTCCAGCAAAAGAGTCCCGAAAGCGTCTACTTCTCCGTTTAAAAGATATAAAAATAGATCCTCAGAGGGGTTGACAAATATGTAAATTATGAATTAGAATTTATGGGTAGCGCCAGGGTGGCGCGGAGTAAGAGAGAGGATAGAGAGGGGGTTTCATGCCAAGACAGAAGAAGGGGTCCAGCTTTTTCCCACTATTTATAAGCGTGCTTCTCGTAGGGGGCATCGTTTGGGGAGTCTTTTTCCGCAATGGAGGCACCGAGCCGGAAGCTTCCGCAAAGACAACCCAACCCGAGGTGGTTCTCAGCAGCACGGAAACAGCAAACATTCCAGAAGAGATTGTCCTTCCGACACCTCCTCTCGAAGAAATTCCGGCCCCTCCTCTTCCAGAGGAAGAAGAGAACGACACCCTCATCCGAATTCAAGGTCTCTGCAGCGAACAAAAATGGATCGATGCCCGGGAAGAGATTTCCGCTCTGTTCTTAACCGATATGCCAGATAGCGAGCGAGCGGAGATGGCGACTCTCGCCCAAAAGATCAATCAGAAACTCCTCAACGGAGCCCACCCGAAAGATCCAGAACGATACGAAGTTCGGCCCGGGGACAGCCTCTGGAAAATTGCGAAACGATTTCCAGCCCTGCACGCAAGTTACGGCCCGATTCTTCTGATCAACAAAATGAAATCGCCAAAGGCCATACTACGTATGGGCCAAAAGCTACGCATCCCAACCGGCACATGGTCGATCGTTGTGGATAAGTCCCTCTTCACTTTGTGGCTCTGCTACGAAGGGATTCCCTTCCAAGGATATAAAGTGGGAATTGGGAAAGAGGAACGAACCCCCTCCGGTACCTTCCATGCGTCGGATAAAACGCCCAAGCCCGCCTGGTACCCTCCCCATGAAATTGCCATGGAACTCAAGGGGAAGAATGTTCCGATCCCCGTTCCTTCCGGGCATGTGGAAAATCCTCTGGGCACTTATTGGATCGCCCTGAAGCATGATCTACATTCCGGCCTGGGTATTCATGGAAATAACGAACCCGATTCTCTCGGAACAAAATCATCGCTCGGGTGTGTCCGAATGGACAACAAGGAAATTTACATGATTGCCTGGACCGCATATCCAGGGATGACCGTAACGATCGTAGAATAACGTTAGACGCTTTCGAATCGTCGTCGAAGTTCCATCGGAATCGAGCGCCCTAAAAAGTGACGACATTGAAGGTTCGCCTGTCGTAGGAAAAAAGAAACTCCGTCGACCGTTTCGGCCCCCACCTCTTTCGCCTCCTTCAGGAAGGTCGTCCATCGTGGGGTGTACACGGCATCAAATACGATCATATCCTCTTTCCAGCGATCTTTAGGAAAGGGAGACTCTTCCCCTTCCATCCCCACCCGGGTTCCATTCACCACCACCTGGGGGAATACATCTCCCCGCTGCTCCCAGGGAATATAATCACACCGAAGATCGGAAGAGAGTTCCTTGGCACGCTCTAGCGTCCGGTTCGCAATCGTTACGCGCCCCCCCTCTTTCATCAGTCCCCACGCAATCGCACGAGCCACGCCTCCCGCCCCAAGAACAAGCACCTTCATCCCATAAAGACCGTGACTCCAACGACGAACCGCCGCCTCCCGAATGGACTCCACCGCACCTGGTGAATCTGTGTTGTACCCACAAAAACGGCCCTCTTTGGCAACAGCGGTATTCACCACCCCCATCTGGGAAACCTCGGGATCCACCTCATCGAGTGTTTCCACCAAACTCTCTTTGTGTGGAATCGTAATACTCACCCCTTGGAGGTCGAGAGCAGAAACGACCTCGCGAAAAAACTCCGGCTTATCGAGAGGAATGCGAAGATAGCGTGCATTGAGATGAAGATGAGAAAAAACCTGATTAAAAAGTTCTGGGCTACGGGAATGGGAAACGGGATTTCCAACCACTCCATATAATTGAGTCTCTGAATCAATTGTCCCAACCCGGTACTCTTTGATCAGTTCCGATATCGAGAGTTGTCCTACCGCAGTCTCCGCCCCTTTTTCTAAAGAAGCAAAGGTCATCTTCGATCCAAACCGAGAATAGAGGATACGAAGAGCCTCCCCATACTCCCCCATCGCAATCACAGTAGACGTTTCTTGAGTCTCTTTCTGCAGAGCGAGGACA
>CAYRLD010000088.1:0-8318 GCA_964424925.1 uncultured Planctomycetales bacterium | reverse complement strand
TTCCTTTACCGCATCGGAGACATCCCAAATCTTCATATCAAAGCGAAGGTCCGGCTTATCCGAACCGTAGTGAAGAACCGCATCATCGTAGGAGAGCACCGGGAAAGGACCGACGGTCTCTTTCCCCAGAACCTTGGTCCAGACGGCAGAAACGGCCCCTTCTACAATTTTCTGAACATCTTCTTCCTCTACAAAAGACATTTCGAGGTCGAGTTGGGTAAATTCGAGCTGCCGGTCGGCACGAAGATCCTCGTCCCGGAAACAGCGGGCGATCTGATAGTACCGATCAATCCCCCCTACCATGAAGAGTTGCTTAAAGATCTGAGGACTTTCGGCAAAGGCGAAGAACTTTCCTGGGAAATGCCGGCTCGGAGTAATAAAATTCCGCGCCCCACCCGGAGTAAACTTCACCATGTACGGGGTTTCAATATCGGTAAACCCGTGTTCATCCATGTACTCACGGATCGCATGGATTATTTTAGATCGAACCAGGAAATTCTTCTGCATTTGAGGACGACGAAGATCGAGGTAGCGGTGTTGCAGCCGAAGATCCTCAGAAACATTCACCCGGTCGGTAATTTCAAAGGGAGGGGTCTTCGCTTCATTGAGGATCTCGATCTCTTCCGCCTCGACTTCAATTTCTCCCGTCGGAATTTCCTTATTGATCATATCTTCGCCACGCTTGCGCACGACACCGCGAACAGCAACGACAAACTCCTTCCCAAGCTTCGAAGCGGTCTCGACGATCTCCTCTTTCCGGTCCGGGCTGAAGATCACCTGTGTCCGTCCATTCCGATCCCGCAGATCGATGAAGATCAGGTTCCCAAAATCACGCCGGGCCATCACCCAACCGTTGAGAATCACCGTCTCTCCTTCGTGCGCAACCCGAAGTTCATCGCATGTGTGTGTGCGTTTTAATTTCCACATATCGTCATTCCTACATATCCAACACAACGGTCCCGGTCTCCCCCGGTCTCTGCACTCGTCCGATGAGCGATAACAGTCGCCCGATCGGCCCCACAACTCTTTGCATAAGATAGGGTCGCAATCGTGGGAGCCACCCCACACATCGAAACCCCATGCGTTCGAATCGCAGAGACGAGTCCTTCATGATCCAGACGGGTCATCGGCTCAATAACAGCCTTATCGAGTTCTACAGTCCGATCATGATCTGCATAATGATTCAAATCTGTCGAGCAAATAACAAGCTCTTCTTTGAGAATTTTAGAAAGGGATTCTCCAAACCGTGCAATCGACTCGGTCGATTGCGTATGCAAGTTGATCGCCACAGGAACGATCTGAATATCGGATCGAAGAACCTGAAGAAAGGGGATCTGCACCTCAGCAGAATGCTCGTCCAGATGCCCTTCCTCGTCGAACGATGTCCCCGGGAAGCCCTCCTTGATTTCGAGAGCAAGATCCTCATCAATGAAAACCTCTCCAAGAGGACTCTTCCAACACCCCGATGGCCAGATCGAAATCGACTCTCCCCGCCCCCTGTGGTGGAAAGAGAGCAAAACAACCTTTTCGGGGATCTCTACACTCGAATAGGTATCCCCCGCAACTGATCCCGAATAACGGTAGCCCGCATGAGGAACAATGATCGCAAGAGCTTTTCTCCGGGAAGGCTCCACGAGGAATTGCTCCACCTGCGCACGAAGGGTCGAGGGGTCATTAGGATAGAAAACGCCAGCAACGGAAGGATCTCGCCTATTCATCGTCAGGCAATTAGGGGATCAAGACTGCCGCAGAGACAGCGGTGGTCCAGAGTCCGCCATTTCCGATTGCGGATTGAGTCACATTCGTCGTTTTGACGATCTTCCCGCTAATCTTCCACTGCTCTTCCCGCTGGTTCCAAGTCGCCCCGGTATCAAAATCGAGACCCAGAATCGTAGCGAGCATCGAAGCGGCGAGGTCCTCTGCATAGTCCCCCGCCTCGTCATCCGATTCTCCAAAGCTGTGATGTTCGGAGAGATATCCATATTGATTCTTGTTCGCTGGAATCGCTACCCCGATCGATGTTGCAATCAAACGGTTTTTCTCA
This sequence comes from uncultured Planctomycetales bacterium, assembly GCA_964424925.1. Lineage (GTDB taxonomy): Bacteria > Planctomycetota > MHYJ01 > MHYJ01 > JACPRB01 > CAYRLD01. Next base: position 6,274 of record CAYRLD010000088.1, on the reverse strand, counting down.
TTCGTCTCCGCCCGGGCAATCACAACCGGAACGACCTGCCCTGCACTCAGTTTCTTCAATCCTTTGTTCGGAGAAACCAGCTTGCAGTTTGGGGGAAAAATACTCGAGACATGAATCAGGTTATACTTCGCAATCTGGGCATTCCGGAGAGCTTCCTCAAAACTGGCCAGACGCTCTTTATGGCGCCCCACTCCCTTGGTCAGAAACATCTCCCGCGGAACGAATGAATACATCGCGAAAACCTCATGGATAAAAAATGATTTGAACCTTTATCGAACCAAACGGAGATCCTGTCAAGCAAATGGAAAGGAATTAAAGAGCTTCAAACGGTTCTTCGGCCCGGTACGAACTTCGGACCAAGGGTCCAGACTGGCACCAGGGAATTCCCCGATGGAGAGATTCCTTCCGGAGAAGCTCAAATTCATCCGGCGTGTAATACTTCCGAACAGGAAGATGCTTTTTGGTCGGCTGAAGATACTGCCCTATCGTAAAAACATCGAGTCCGATCCGCACCATGTCATCGATCACCTCGAGGATCTCGTCCCACGACTCCCCATGCCCTAACTGGATGCCGGTCTTGATCAACATCCCACCAGCCTTTTTTGTTTCTTCCAGAACCATCAGAGATCTTTCGTAATTTGCTGCACTGCGGACTTTTTTCTGCAAGCGAGGAACGACCTCAATATTATGCCCAAAGACATCGGGACGGGAATCCCACATCAACTTAAGCGCTTCCCGTTTCCCCAGGAAATCGGGCGTCAGAACCTCAATACGAGTTTCGGGGGAATGCTTCCTGATCTGGCGAACCGTTTCGGCAAAAATCCCAGCCCCTCCATCTTTCAACTCATCCCGATTGACACTCGTAATCACCGCATGTCGAATCCCAAGATCCCGAACAGCAACCGCTGTTCGAATCGGTTCTTCCGTATCGAGAAATAGGGGACGGCCTGTCTTCACCGCACAGAACTTACACGCACGGGTACAGGTATCGCCAAGAATCATAAAGGTAGCGGTTTTCCGTCCCCAGCACTCTGCAATATTGGGGCAATGAGCCTCTTCACATACGGTATGAAGTTTCTTCTTCCGCGCTGTTTCCAGAGTGGTTCGATACCCTTCCCCACTAGGGAAGCGTACTTTTAGCCACTCCGGTTTCCGTGCTGGTGTTGCTGGTGTTTCCATCGGGGCGTAGCTTAGCGGATTTTGACGAAAAAATCGAGATTCGATCCCTTCCCCTACGGCACGATCCCCAGGGAAAGACGGATTCCATAATAAAGGAGAAGTACAACAAGGACCGCCCCCATCACATACGTTCCCTGTTTTCCATTCCATGGAATCCGGAAACCCAAAAGAAGACTTCCCCAGAATAATATTGCGGCGGTCAGAATAAAGGGGCCAAAAAGATGGAACTGAAAAGCCTCCCCCAGTTGCAAGTGTGCTGTGGCGGCTACGGACCGGGTCAGACCACATCCAGGGCAACCCACTCCGACCATCCGTTTAAAGAGACAGAGGTCGGGAATCGTAGCCAGATAAGGGCGGCAAAACCAGGCAACCCCTAAAAAAAGGGTCGATCCCAGAAAAAGCGCCCATCGTTTCATATCAGCTCAGATATGAATTGCATGACCAAAATAGGCATGAGTCGCTTCCGCGACCGCCTCAGAGAGGGTCGGATGGGGATGGATCGAATTGGCGAGAGCCTCTACGGTCAACTCTCCATTCAATACGGCCACCCCTTCGGCGATCATTTCTCCCGCATGAGCATGCAGAATATGAATCCCGAGGACTTCGTTATATTTCTTCTCCCCAACGATTTTAACAAACCCCTCACTTTCCCCTTCGATCGTTGCCTTTCCGATTCCCATGTAGGGGAACTTCCCGCACTGAACATCATATCCTCGTTCCCGCGCGGCCTTTTCTGTAAGACCAACACTCGCGACCTGGGGATCACAGTAGGTAACATTCGGAACCCGGTCATGATTAATCGGGTGAACCTCGCGCCCCGCCATTCGGTCAATCGCAAGGATCCCTTCTGCTGAAGCTACGTGAGCAAGGGCAGCCGTTCGGACAATATCGCCGATCGCATAGATCCCCGGCTCTTCGGTCTCCATATATTCATTCACATGGATAAACCCTTTTTCCGCTTTGGCTCGCGTATTTTCGAGGCCAATCCCATCGGTATTCGGTTTTCGTCCTACCGCTACGAGAACTTTTTCTGCGTTGATCGATTGCTTCTTACCACCGACAGAAACGACAACCTCGTATCCTGGATTGATCGCCTCCACCATCGCACCGGTAAGGACATTGATTCCACGCTTCTTCAGAATCTTTTCTAGTTCGCCAGAGACTTCTGCGTCCTCAAGAGGCGTGATATTCGGCAGAGCCTCGACCAGCGTCGTTTCAACCCCAAAGCGATGGAAGATCGAGGCAAATTCGGTACCGACCGCTCCTGCTCCGATCACAACAAGCGATTTCGGAAGAGTGGTCCAATCGAGGATTTCACGATTGGTAACAATTCCCTTTCCATCCGGTTCCATCCCGGGGAACCAACGAGCTTCCGATCCGGTCGCCAAGAGAATATTCTTTGCCTCGATCTCATCGGTATCATTTACCGAAACGACACCCGGCCGAACAATTTTCCCAAACCCGGAAAACGTTTTCACCTTGTTCTTCTTCAGAAGACCTTGCACGCCCATGGCGAGTTTCTTCACCACGATCTCTTTATGTTTGGCCACCTTCTCGTAATTAACACGGTATCCATCGATTTCGATTCCATATTTGGAAGCAGACTGAACCTGCTTGTATAGGTAGGCATCATGAAGAAGAGCCTTCGTCGGAATGCAACCACGAAGAAGACAGGTCCCACCAAAGCGGGAATCTTTTTCTACGACGGCAACCTTTAGACCGAGTTGGCCCGCCCGAATCGCCGCCACATATCCACCGGGACCACTCCCGATCACCACTACATCAAACGGACCATGCTTAGCCATGAATCTAATTCCCTCAATTCAGGTTTGAATCGGGCACAGTGTACGAAATGGATCAACGGAAAAAAAGGAAATGACCAGAATGAAGATCACTCGGCCAATAGCTTGAAAATCTCTGCGTACTCTGGGTCGCTCTTCAAGACAAACTTGTGAATTCCATTCTTGTAGAGGACAAAGCGGCCCTCTTCATGAGAATCCTTGGGACAAGCCGCCACTGGGTCGTCCTCCCCACACTCCGAATACGGCTTCTGCGGGCCAAGGTACGAACGAGGTTCGAATTTCCATATGATCGTTCCGGGACAATATTCCTTCCCCGGTTCACTTTGAGAGACGTGCACCCAGAGATCTCTTCCCTGGAATTCATCCAGACTCTCCTTCTGAAGGCGAGCCTCATTCGCAAGCCACGCTAAGTTCTGCTGGCACCCTTCCCGGGTAATCTCAGGAGCGGAAACCAACATCCCAACCACGCCCCCTCCGCAACAGAGAAGGAAAACGCCCCCAATAATCAACGTCCACATTAACCAAGAAGATTTCTTTTTTGGCTGGGGATATCCAGGATTAGCTGCTGCGTACGCCTGGGGTTGAGGTGCCGAAGCAGGCGGGTTACCTACTTGAGCTTTGCAGTACCGACAGATCACCGCTAAAGCCTTAATGGTCTCCCCACACATCGGACAAGCCTTCTCGCCCGAAGTGGGTGAAGGAGAAGATCCAGGTGGAGGCATATCCTGCGGAGACGAAGGACCAGAGGGAACAAAGACCCCCTGACAAGAAGAGCAGGTAGCCGACTGGCCCGGAAGAGCTTCAAACCCGGCCCCACAAAAAGGGCAATTCACAGCTGGTGACATGGCCGGAATTCTATCAAGGCAACGTTCCGGGGGTCAAGAAGTCACTCGATCTCAACCCGCTCAACATTCGGAACATCATTCAGTCGATTCAAGAGCTGCTCCAGATTGATCTTTTCGGACATGTTTACGGTGATATTCAATTGCAGAATCTTTTCAATAAAATCCTTCTCAATTCCGATCGACTTCATCCGAATCGCTTCTTTCTGGAAGACCCCCTCGACCTTCTCAAGGACCCCCGCCCCTTCACTCGCTCGTATGATAATCCGCCGTACACTACTGTCCTGGAGATATTTCTTTTCCACACGATCAAAAACAAAGGTAGCGATCACCGTTAAGGCTGCCGTTGCACAGGCGCCAAACCAGAACCCAATTCCGCACGCCATTCCAATCCCCGCCGAAGTCCAGAGGCAAGCGGCCGTCGTCAGTCCCCGAATGGTCATTCCATATCGGATAATCGCGCCCGCCCCGAGAAACCCGATCCCACTCACAATCTGGGCCGCAATCCGACCCGGATCGGACGGAACGCCGGTGCCCATCAAAGCCACCTTCAGAGAAATAATGGTGATCAGAGCCGCACCAACGGTTACGATCATATGAGTACGCAGTCCTGCGGCCTGACCGTGTGTCTCACGCTCGAGACCGATAACCCCCCCCAAAAGGAAGGCTAAGCCAAGACGCGCTGAAGTTTGAAGAAGTTCCGGGTCCATACGATTCCTTTATTGGCCTACCGTAAACTCATATCCGTGAGTAAAGAATCATTGTAAGAGATGAAATCGCTGAAATCACGCTCTAACAACATTTCCGCCGCAACTTAAGAAGACTCTTTAACGGTTAAAGCGTGGCGAACGCCCGCCTCGATAATCATGCGGGCGACATTCTTCTCCGTTGCTGATTCCATTCCCTGGAATCCAGGAGAAGCATTTACCTCAATCACCTTCGGACCTTCGTTCGATTCAAGTAAGTCGACCCCGGCAAGACGCAAGCCCGTTACGCGAACGGAAGCGAGAGCCGCAGCTTCAAACTCTTTGGAAAGTTCAACCGACTCTCCAGAACCACCCCGGTGAATATTGGAACGGAATTCCCCCTTCTTCGCAATACGGCGCATTGATGCGGAAACCTTTCCATTGATCACCAGAACTCGAATATCCCGCCCCTTCGATTCAGAAACAAATTTCTGAATCATAATGTCCTCTCCAATCCCCCACATCGTTTCCAACATGGATTCTACCGCCGCATCACTCTCGGCATAAACAACTCCCGTGCCCCACGTACCTCGGAGCAGTTTCATAATGACCGGAGTTCCCCCTAGCTGCTTGATCCTGTTGCGAACCATCCGGGGATAACGAGAGATCATGGTATCTGGGATTTTGATCCCCTCTTTTGCCAGGAGCTGCAAGCATTCCAATTTGTTTCGCGCCCGTGTAATAGAAGAATCATCGTTCATGCAGGGAACGTTCATCAACCCGAGATGGCGAACAACAGAGATCGCATACGCCGTTCCGAAGGTACCGACACGAGGAATGACAAGGTCGATATCGCGAATCTCTTTCGGGCCGTAATACATACGAGGCCCATCCTCTTTTAAGGAGAGAACACATTTGAGAGGGTCGAGGATAAAAACCTCATGCCCAAGTTTTTCGGCCTCCTCCCGCATACGGCGCGTGGAGTAGAGTCGCTTCTTTCGAGAAAGAATTAATATCTTCATAGTCTCCCTATCCATAAACAGAATCGGGGATGAAACGGGATCTGTCAAGAGGTGCGATTCTTTACAATAGAAGTCGAAACTCGTGTTGAATGTCCCCGACCCACTCTTTTCCCGGAGAGATACAGAGCCGCCAATAGGCCATCACCACTGTTCCCTGATACGTTCGTTGAAGTCCGGTCTCAGAGAGAGCTACCGTAAACATGGGGAGAACCCAATATCCGGTAGGACCGGTGCCCTCGACCCCCACGTCAATCCCTTGCACGGGATCACGGATCCACAATGGTTGAGTTGTTTTCCATTCTCCCCTTTCGGTCGGAGATCCAACAGCGGCACCCCTTCCATGGTGAAGAAAACTCCCCTCTTCCACCACCGAGAAGAAAAACTCAGTCGCAAAGATCTGATTGAGGGGGGTTTTTGAACGATTTCGAATCGTATATTCCGTCGTAAAGAGCGCGGCTCCCGGATCGAGAGTCACTTTCTTCTCGAGATCCACATCCTGATCTCCGACCCGCCCCAAACGATGACAAGAAGCCTCAACCCTATTGTGATCATTCTGGCAGACAACGTCATACCGACCCGCTACAAAATCACCCGCCTCTTTCTCTCCAGAAAGAACCTCCTCTATTTTGATATCGGTGGGATAAAAATGGTCGAGAAGAGAAGCATGCGTATATTGGTCAACATCGAAGCTCTCCGACGCAATCTCATTTCCAACCGAGGTATGATCATGAATACTTTTCACC
>CAYRLD010000087.1:0-8345 GCA_964424925.1 uncultured Planctomycetales bacterium | reverse complement strand
AATTGGAATACCGTTGCATGCAGGGAAAAGTCTCCCTGGGAGAAGGGCACCAATCGGGAGGGCATCTCGTCCTTGATGCCTTACGAACATGCGGCTGGGACGATGTGAAGATCCACCTGAATAATCAAAGCGCACGGGTCACCCCTCCCTACACAGATCTCGCTTCGAAGACCATGGTTGGATTTCTTCGAACAACGTATGAATCGGGAGCGGCCATGGTGTTGGGAAGTACCCGGGAAAACTGTCTTCGATATTACCGAGCCGGTGGCGGAGAAGAGTCCCGATTCCCGAAACTATGGGAGGAAGCCCGGAAGAGGCTCGCCGAGCTAATCACGGAGATTGATGCGGGCACCTATGCGAGTGCGGGGGGACACATTCACTACCTGACCTGGGGAAGAAAGCCGATCGTTTAATTTCTTGGTTGTAACAGGAGATCACCTTCGATCGGAACAAAGGTCGTTGCCGAGCGAATCAGAGATTGGGCCGTTAACGCTTCCACCCCGTATACCTCGACAATCACACCATGCACAGAGATCGCTTTCTGAACCAAAAGGTCGAAGTCCCCATCCCCCGATACCAACACGACAACATCCGACTCTTTCGCATGTTCGATCATGTCCAGGGTGATCCCGACATCCCAATCCCCCTTTGCGGAACCGTCCCGTCTTTCAATAAACGGTTTCAGTTTCACCTCGAATCCGATCCCTCGGAGAATATTCTGAAACTGCTTCTGTTTCTCATCCCCCCGGTCAATCGCGTACGCAACCGCCTTCCCCACCTCTCGATTCGAGGTCACTTTCGCCCAGAAGGCGTTGTAATCGAAATGGCATTTGTGTGCCTGCTTTGTCGTGTAGTAGACATTCTGAACATCTACGAATATCGATACCTTCTGCATACCGCTCCTGTTCGATTGGGTTCACTTTCCGTCGAAATAGAACCTATACGCCCACAAAAGAAATGTAACGGGAAACATGAATAGAAGAGATCTATTTTCACGCCCCAAAAGAAGTTGGATATTTACTCCTCCTCCCCCCTCTTGAATTGCTAAGATGGGGGTCCCGATCGAGTCCATGAAAGGATCTTAGCATGGTAAAGACTACGCTCCTCGTCCTGACAACCCTCTTGGGCACGACAACTCAGGAAGAGACAAATCCAAAGTCCGCACAGGAACAGTTCCAGGCTTTGAAAAACGAATTTAACAAGGCCCGACTTGAACTTTCGAAAGCGTATCGCGCGACCAAAGACAAAGCGGAGCAGGCGAAGATCCGGAAAAAGAGCAACAGCATTGGCGTTGACTATTTCCCCCGCTGCCTCAAATTGGCCAAAGAGTATCCCTCCGACCCGGTCGCCTTCGATGCGCTCAGCTGGATCGTCACCGGAGCGAGCCGCTTTGGCGGAAAAGAGGCGGGAGAAGCGCTCGACCTGATGGCGGCAAACCATATCGAGGATAAGAGGCTCGGCGTCACCTGTGAACGGCTGCGCAACAGCAACATCCGTGAAACGATCCCCTTTCTCGAAACGGTTCTTGAGAAAAGTCCTCATCACGACGTAAAAGGGCTCGCCTGTTACAGCCTTGCAACCCAATTGAAAAGATCTGCGAGGCGAGTGCCTGCAAACAAGGATCGGGCAAACCAACTCTTCCAACGGATCATCACCGAGTTTGGAAAAGTCTCGACCCGGAAAGGAACCCTCGGATCGGTTGTGAAAGCGGAACTCTTTGAAGCGAACAATCTTGTTGTCGGGAAAATGGCCCCCGACATCGTCGGAAAAGATCTCGACGGCGTTGAGTTCAAGCTGAGCGATTACCGGGGAAAGGTGGTCTTCCTCGACTTCTGGGGCAACTGGTGACCCCCCTGCAGGGCGATGTACCCACACGAGCGGTCGCTCGTGGAACGGCTCAAAGACGAACCCTTTGCTCTCATTGGCGTAAACTCAGATAAAAATCTCGACGCGCTCCAGGAAGTGATCAAGAAGGAAAAGATTACCTGGCGCTCCTTCTGGAACGGGGGCAGTACCAGCGGACCAATCTCCAGTGCGTGGAACGTTCGGGGGTGGCCGACCATCTACATCCTCGATCACAAGGGAGTCATCCGGTACAAGAACGTTCGCGGAGAGGCGATTGACAAGGCGATCGACCAATTACTGAAAGAAATGAAAGAAGAAGGGGCGGAGAAATAATCCCCTTCCGTCTCGATTGAAAGGACCCTTCCTTACATGGAGACTCCTTCTGCAAAAGGAAGGATCCGGAACCCGGACCAATCGATTACCAGAGGGTATGACATTCATCTGGTCTTCTCCCCCGATCAGGAGGAGGAGGCAACTCAACTCTTCGACAAGTTCATGGAGTTTATCCAGGCAGAGAAGATCACCCACGATCGCGCCAAAATCTTCTCAAAACCGGTCGGCCCTTGGCCGACCCCGATGTGGCAGGTCCTTCTTCCGGAAAGTCCCCACGTCGAATCGGATCTCGGTCGATCTATCTCCTGGCTCATGCTCAATCATGGCGAGTTCCCGGTCATGATCCATCCCAACACAAAAGTGGAGGAAGGCGAAGGAGGGAGCGTCGAAGATCACAGCAGGAACATGATCTGGATCGGAGAGCCCCAAAAGCTTCTTATTGAAACGCTCGAAGGGGAAAAATAATTACTAGAGAACCATCTTCCCTCTCCAATCGGGTACAATGACTTCATGGGCGACGCCTGGGTACATCCGCCAGGATGGGACCCTGAGAGCAAAGCGAAGGCGGCCGCCGAGCAGAAGGAAAACCGCGGAAACAAAATAGACCCAACCATGATCTTCCCAGAATCTCAAAAGGATCACCGCCACCGGAACAACCCCACCTAAGAGAGAAAAGAAGAAACGCGCTTATGATTCTGAGTCCCATCTGATCCTCTTTTTGATGGAAAATTGTCCATACGAAGATCCATGAGAAAAAGCGTTATTTCCCCCACATTTCCTGGAATGGCCTCAGGAGAGGCCTGAATCTCTTCTCTTTCCGGGCTTTTTTGGAACAAAAAAATTTTCTCTGACAGGTTTGAATGAACCAGGCAATCTGAAGAGTGAACTGGATGAAACAATGAAATAGAAAAGGAGAATTGAAATGAATAGTAAGAATGATATGTCGAAACTCAAGCTGTCACGTAAATCGATGGTCAAACTCACCGGTTCAGCCCGTCCAAAAGCGATCGACTTCAAACTTGGGTATCATCCGGGACCTTGCAAGGTAAACGAAGACTCCTTCCAGTGTGGCCACGGAAAATGCATTGAACCTGGCGAAAAAGGCTTAATCGGGAATTAATTTTTTAGCGGTCATGATTCATCCAAACACCAAGACAGAGGGGGCAGCGTCGAAGATCACACGAAAAACATGCTCTGGTTGGGAGAACCTCAGAAACTCCTTATCGAAACGCTCGAAGGGAAAATATAAATTTTGGAGATCCATCTCCCCCCCCCTCTCCGGACCGTGTATCATTACATTATGAGCGACGACTGGGTACACCCGCCCGGATGGGATCCTGAGAGCAAAGCGAAGGCGGCTGCCGATCGGAAGGAAAAAACATTTTTTCAAAAATATCGGCCCTGCCTTGTTCCCCTGATATTGGGATCGGTGATTTCCCTCCTGGCTTTCTTCACATGGCCGAAAGACATAGGTGGTGACTACAAATTAACTATATGGGGGCTAAGTCGGCTCGCGGGGAGCCTTGCATGGTTTGTCATTGGCATGGCATTTACCCTTACGACCGGAATAGTGATCCGGATTCTCGGAGGAATTTCTCACGCGGAATCGAATGCCACGGAAGAAAGCGAAAGGAAAGCCGCCAGACGATTGCGAAAATGGATGTGGGCCTTTGTCCCAACGATCCTCGCGATCCTGATATTTCTCCTCATGATTCCGGTCACCCTGATTACCGGAGACGTGGGTAGCCTTGGAATCGCGGTAATGTGGATCCTATTGGCAGCAGCGCTGACCGTATTGATTCTGGTCATCCTCTTCGTCACCAGCCTCTTCGACGCAGCGGAAAAGCGAAGCCGACGACCTCCAACAGATTAAATAATTAAGTGCCCCCAATAAGAACCGCGGTCAGGATGAGAAGAACTCCCGCCGGAATCCCTGCCTGGAGGATACTGCCACCGAACATATCCCGATGATCTTGCGACCTCTGTTTGTTTCCATCCCTCCCGGAGACCGATTTGATGTAATGGTGAGAGGCATCCGCATAAAACCCGCCCCGAAACGCTCCAAAACCCCCGACAATAAAGCTGAAAGCACCGGCGTAGAAAAAGGCATCGGATGGATACTTCCCCCCCATGAGGTAGCAAAATCCTCCCAGCAGGAGATACCACGCCAACATAACCTTGATCACCCGAACCCAGCTTTTCATTCAGAACTCCTTCCGTTTCTCTCCTATGGCCTTGTATGAAGTTTCTTCTGGGTCGAAAACCTGGATTCCCGGCCGCGTACGCAAAGTCACCACCCGGAGATCACACCAGCCGGGCATCGCCTTCGAAGAATGAATAGAAGGCTTCGATTTGCGCCTTGTTGGGCCGAAATGCAATCCGCTCCTTGGCGAGCTTAAACCCGACCATCCGGGTAAAGAATCCGTTCCGCAATTTGACTTCCGTAACCGCATCGAGGTCGTGGATGATCGGCCCCTTTCCGATGTCCTGACACCATTTATTCAACTTCGCGAGAAGAGAATCGGGTGTCGTAGAGGGATCACCTAGGAGAGACTGGATCGCCATCACCGGAGCAATCCCTTCAATGGTGACCGTCGTAGTCGTTACCTTTCGACCCGCCCCAGCGGTTGTGTTGTAGGGAAAGATGAATAATTTTCCTGGAAGAACGATTGCGAATGCGTTCCCTACCCCGCTTTCAAAAAACCATGTGATTTTCGGCGCCAGCGCGTAATCCACACCCGATTCGACCGCCATCCCGATCCTCCTTACCGTCTGAATCACCGCCCCTTCCACAAAGAGCCTATCACATAAACGGAAGGTCGAGGGGGATCATTTTACCGCCATTCCGGTTCTCTGTGCATTGGCACCCCACATCGGCCAGCCGGTGTTCTTCGAATTCCCCGTATCGATGCAGACCATTTTCCCGTTTTGGGTTCCCACATAAACGCGCCCCCCGACAACGATCGGCTGAAACCGGAGGGGATGCCCCACCTTCCAACGATGAAGAACCTTTCCCTTCTTGGGTTCCAATTCCATTATTTCACCAGAAAGTGTTGCGAGGAAAATCGAGTTGCCCGCCGTAACCGGAGGTGCGCCCAGAAAACCTCCGACATTCTCAAGATCCCCTTTCAGTTTCTTTTTCCAAAGACTTTTCCCGGTCCTCGGATCGGTGCAGATAATCTCGTCCCCCATGCAGGCGTAGTTTGCCCGTGCGTACCGAAGAATCCTCGACCCCTGGAAGGCCTGAAGAGAGGAGACCGAACTGTACCCGAGATTGTCGGCCGCCTTGTCGGGAGCGGCCGCCTGCGGTGCGCCCCCTCCAAAGCCGTTCCCGGCATCCAATTCATTCGACTCTGCAGAGAAAGCGGCTCCCGACTGGACTTTCTTGTCGAGGTAGAGGGCATTCTTTTCTCCTGCAATCAAACCAAACGTCTTTTTGTTCATGTTCCACCCACCGAGCGCTTCCCGGGTTTCGCCCTCCTTGTCGGTTCTGCGACTGAAGGCCATTTCATCCCCGATCACGGTTGGCGCCGATGTGGCCCTCGCCTTCAATACGGAAACAATCTTTCCGGTACCCTGCTTGAATCGAAAAACGGTACCCGCGAAGGTGGCGGCATAAATCTCCCCCTTTGTCGCTACAGGAGCGGAAATGACGTCGGAATCGATCCATTTCTGCCAGAGGATCTTTCCCGTCTTCAAGTCGAAGCATCCCATAATGTGGGTGGAAAGAACCTTCCCTTTCTGGGCATTCGCAGGATACGAGGTGTATACGCGTCCATCACATATAGTCGGCGTGGTCATCAACGGATCCCCCAGCCACTTCGACCAGAGCATTTTCCCCGTTTTGGCGTTCAAGGCGAAAATAGTGCACGATTCCGTGTTGATGACGACAATATCGTCTTCGATCGCCGCTGAAGTCGGGCCGTCATCGTCAAGGTCGATTCCCCAGACGAACTTGCCTCCCTTCGCGTTGAAGCAATAGTACTGCTTGCTACCGAATCCCCCGCTGACGTAGAGCCTACCCTTGTAGAAAGCGGGGGTAGGAATGGGATAGTTGCCAGGAAAGGAGATCGTATAACCACTGTCAGTGGGCGTGACCGCCTTGGAATCAAGTGTCCGCGGAGTAACGTGCCCCGATCGGTATTCCGTGGTTGGTTGTGCCTTGGGATCCGAGGTTTTCTCGATCCATTCGGCGGTAATATCAATTTCAGCCGGTTCCTGGGAAAGCCCCGCTCTTTCCGATGGGGTACCGCAGGAAGCAAGACCAAAGAGGAGAAACAATCCAGTGGCCAACATTCGCATAACGACTCCCTTCCTTTCTCTCGAGTTATGTCCTATCCCTTGTCCGAAACGGAGGTGAGAACTAACCCGAAATTTCATCTTAGGTCGTCAGGTTTGACGTTGGCAAAGCGATCTGGTTCATAAGAAATCCGTCAATTTATGGAAAAAGACAAATCTTTGCTCTGAAACAACTTATTCCGCGAGTCCTTCGTATCTTATTAGATAAGGGTTCGAAAATTGGGAGATCTGAATTCATGATTCGGCTTGTGATGATCGCGGTGGCCGTTCTTACGGCTTCGGTAACACCCCCTACGTCGGCAGATGAAGCTAAACGGGAATGGACTTTTATCTATGTCATTAGCTATGACAACAATCTCGAGGGATGCGCCGACATCATCAACCGCGGGCTCCAGCGCGGCGTCATCAACGACCGGGTGGCGGTCTCGGTCCTCGAGGATCGAACCGACAGCAAGGGGCTAAAACGGATCGTCACCGACGGAAAAGAGACGAACAGCACGCCGCTCCCCACCGAAGATATTACGAGCATGAAGGTTCTGCGGGAACATCTCGACCACGCGACCGAGACTCTTCCGGCAAAGCGGTACGCCCTCATCTTCCTCAACCACGGAGGAAAGCTCGACAGCATGTGTGCGGATGAACATGTCGAAATAGGCGGCCCCCGGGTCAATGGATGGATGAGCGCCAAGGCGTGCGGGGAGACGGTACGCAACTGGTCGAAGAGCCTCGAGAAAGACCAACTGAAAATGGTCTTCCTCCAGCAGTGCGGGCGCGGCAGTGTCGAGAATCTCTACAACTTCCGCGATACCGCCGAAGTCGTTCTGTCGAGCCAACTCGTCGTGGGCGCCCCCAACACCTACTACACCGCGGTCATGAAGAAAGTCTGCACTTCCCCCCGGATGACCGGAGAGAAGCTTGCGAAACTGATCATGACCGAAGACCAGCACTACACAAACTATGTCCTCGTTGATGGTGACGCGATCGGCGACTTCCCAAAAAAGATCGACCCTCTCCTCAAGGCCCTCTTGAAGAAAACGGATTCCTTTTCGCTTTCAGGGAAAAGCCGCCACTGCTTCGACGCTGGCGCGGAACGGAATTATGATCTCTTGAACACGCTCGAAGAGCTCTCCGTAAAACATCTTGGGAAACGAAGCAGCCACTACCCCCGCTTCAAAAGCTGGGTCACCCGGACGCTCATTCTCGAATTCTCCAAGCGACGAAAAGGGCTTCCCTGGACAGGCCTCTCCACCTTTGTGCCCCGGACCCCCCGCCAATACGAAGAATATTCCGGTCTTCCGATCTACCAGGAAAGCGGCTGGTCCCGATGGGCCGAGGCGTGGCTGGGCACGCAAACGGAAACTTCCCCGGGGAAGAGAAGGTAGTTCCCGGCGTGGGATCATTCGTTATTCTTATACCAGCGGATCCTATCCTGGCTTCCCTCAGCCCAGACAATATCGAGGTCGCCGTCGCCATCCATGTCGGCGATATGGACATCCTGCGCATCGATAGCCCCGGCTGAGACCGAAGCAATCGTCCAGCTAGTCCCATCCCCATTGTTGTTCTTGTACCAGTCGATATCACCACCGGTTTCAGAAGCCGAAACGACATCGAGATCGCCGTCTCCATCTAGGTCGGCCAGGTGGACATCCTGGGCTCCAGAAGCCGTCGAGGAAATCGTCGTCTCCGTCCAAGTGTTCCCATTTTCGTACCAGATGATTTCATTATCTCCAAAGTTAGCCGAGACGACGTCGAGATCGCCGTCCCCGTCCATATCGGCCACATGAACATCCCGAACGCCACCAGCAGAAGTAGTGATATTGATGTCATTCCAACCGTTCCCATTTTCGAACCACGTAATGGTATCTGTA
>CAYRLD010000086.1:0-8377 GCA_964424925.1 uncultured Planctomycetales bacterium | reverse complement strand
TTTAGCATGTAGAGCGCACCGAGAACCACTCCAAAGGAAGAGACGGCCGCAGCAAAGGCATATTTTTGGAACGATCCGAGAAGGATCAGGAATTCGCCAACAAATCCGTTGGTGAGGGGAAGTCCGATCGAAGAAAGGGTGACGATCATAAAGACGACCGCAAATCGAGGCGTTACTTTTGCCAGGCCTCCGAAATCATCAACACCCCGTCGATGCGTCTTCTCATAGATAAATCCAACACAAAGGAAGAGCGCTCCGGTCGAGATCCCGTGACTGACCATCTGGATCACGGCTCCTTGTGTCGCCGCTACCGATCCGGAGAAGAGTCCGAGCATCATGAATCCGACATGGCTCACACTGGAGTAGGCGATCAGCTTTTTGATATCGCTCTGTGCCATCGCCATCATGGCGCCATAGATAATTCCAATAACCGAGAGTGTGATCATTCCCGAAGCGCACATTTGAGCTGCATCGGGGAAGAAGGGGATCGCGAATCGGATGAAGCCATACACCCCCATTTTCAGGAGGACGCCGGCGAGGATGACCGATCCTGCCGTAGGCGCTTCCACGTGTGCATCCGGAAGCCATGTATGGAAAGGGAACATCGGTACTTTGATGGCGAAGGAAAGGGAAAACGCGAGGAACAGAAGGAGCTGAACCGTCTTCATCGCCGCCAATTGCACGGGAAGGATCTGTTGCAGGGTTGCGATGTCAAAGGTTGGGGTTCCCAACGCCTTTGCGGAGAGGCCATAGCAATAAAGAATGGCCACAAACATCAAGAGGCTACCAAAGATCGTATAGAGAACGAATTTGACCGCAGCGTAAATACGTCTAGGGCCGCCCCAGACACCGATGATCAGATACATCGGAATGAGCATTACTTCCCAAAAGACGTAAAAGAGGAAGAGGTCTGCAGCCGTAAAGACCCCCATCATTCCCGTTTCGAGGAAGAGGAGGCAGATAAAGAAGCCTTTGGCTCGTTCTTTGATAGAAGTCCAGGAGCAGAGGATGGCGAGCGGGGTAAGGATCCCGGTCAACGCGATCATCGCGAGGCTGATCCCATCTACGGATAGATGGTATCGGGCATGGAAGGCGGGAATCCATGCATGGTTCTCGACGAACTGCATGGCAGAGCTTTTTTCGTTGAAGGCTGCGTAGACGATGATCGAGAGCCCCGCGACAACGAGGGAGACGATGAGGCTGACCCATTTGGTCAACTCTCCCTTCTTGTCCGGAACGATACAGAGTAGGAGTCCCGCTACAGCAGGAAGCATTGTGATCAGTGTTAGGAAGGGAATCTTATCCATTTAGGTATCTGTAAATAAGGAAACTTAAAGAGCCCAGGAGCCCGATGACGATCGCCGCGGCTCCTACATTGATCGCCCCCCGGTGTGTTTGTCGGACGGCACCACTGGTCCAATAGACCAGTTTGGCTGTTCCTCCCACGAGCACCGTATCGATCAGGATTCGGTCCACAAGGAACCAAATAACCGAGGCGGACATTTTGAAGGGGGCGATGATTCCCCAGTAGTACGCCTCATCAACATAAAATTTGTTCTCGGCCAAATTGTGGATCGGTTTTCCCACGCCTTGGACAAAGTTTTCAACCAGATTCCGTTTGAACATATAAAGAGTGATGGCCCCGAGGAACCCGACGGCAAATCCTCCCACCGACCAGAGCAAGACAGTGCTGTGGGCTTGATTCCACGCATCTCCATCGATGGGTGAGAAGGTGGTCCAGACCTTTCCGTTGAGGAAGGCGTTCATGTCGGTCCCCATCCCTGCCGCTCCTGCCCCTGCCGAGAGGATCGCCAGAACGATTAGGGGGATCATCATGGTTGGGCCCGTTTTGTGGATCTCTCCCTTGAACTTTTCTTCACCGAAGAAGACGAGGATGATTAGCCTGGTGGTGTAGAAGGAAGTTAGGACGACGGTTGCCAGCAGCATCCACCAGGTTGCTTCCCAGGCAAATCCGGATTGCAGGTTGACCCCAATGAGGACGGCATCTTTGGAGAAGAAGCCGGCCAGGGGATACATCCCGGCAAGCGCAAGGCCGCCGATTCCAAAGAGAATAAAGAGGCCCCGGGTCTTTCCTGCCAGGCCTCCCATTTTACGGATATCCTGCTCCCCGTGGAGCGCGTGAATCACGGCGCCCGCCCCGAGGAAGAGAAGGGCCTTGAAGAAAGCGTGGGTCACGAGGTGAAACATTCCGGCGCTAAAGGCGGTCGAAGCCACCCCGCAGAACATGTAGCCGAGTTGACTGATTGTGGAGTACGCCAGAACCTTTTTAATGTCGTTCTGAGCGACCGCAATAATTCCAGAAAGGAGAGCGGTTGCTGCGGCAATGAGGGCCATCCCAGCCATGACATCGGGGATCTGAACGTAAAGAATATTCATTCGCGCAACCATGTAGATACCTGCGGTGACCATGGTTGCCGCGTGGATCAGCGCAGATACCGGGGTTGGGCCTGCCATCGCATCGGGAAGCCATACATAGAGCGGGATTTGCGCGCTTTTCCCGCACGCCCCGACGAAGAGGCAGATTCCAGCAAAGGTGAGCACCCCGTGAATGGTCCATCCTGAGAAGGGTCCCGAGGTCACCTCCTGCGCGAGGGCCAGATTTGATAGTTGTTCATTCAGTCCAGAGAAACTGAGGGTGCTCGTAAGGGAGAAGAGGGCAAACATACCGAGCAGAAACGCAAAGTCACCAATCCGGTTGGTGATGAACGCTTTGTTTCCTGCATCCGAGTTTGCGAGATCTTTATAGTAATAGCCAATGAGAAGATACGAACAGAGCCCCACTCCTTCCCAACCTACGAAGAGAACGACAAGATTGTCTCCCAGGATCAAGAGAAGCATGGAGCACATGAACAAGTTGAGGTAGGCGAAAAATCTCCAGATGGAATCGTCGCCATGCATATAGCCGATTGAGTAGAGATGGATCAAAGATCCGACCCCGGTTACGACCAGAATCATGATTCCGCTTAGTTGATCAACCTGGAATCCAAAGTTGACCGAAACATCTCCTGCGACCATCCAGGTCCAGAGGGTCTGAATGGGGAGGCCACCATTGAGGACTTTTTCAAAAGCCAGGACGGAGAAGACGAAGGAGACCGCCGGACCGAGGAAGGCGATCGTGCCCACCACCTTTTCTGGAAGTCGCTTTCCCAAAAGGCCGTTGATCAGGAACCCAACGAGAGGGGCGAGTGCAATTATGCAGAGCGTATTATCCATTTCTTCTGATTACCCGGTTATCCCTTCAGTGTGTTCAATTCGCCCGCATCGATCGTTCGACGGGTGCGGAAGAGTGAGATCAGGATGGCCAGCCCAACGGCAACTTCCGCAGCAGCCACTGCCATGACCATGAGAAAGAAGACCTGCCCATATTCCGCACCAACGGTCCCCGCATGCATGCGGGCAAAGGCGAGAAGGGCGATGTTGACCCCGTTGAGCATCAACTCTACCGACATCAACATAATAAGAATATTTCTTCGCGCCAGGACCCCATAGGATCCGACCGTAAACATGGCCGCACTTAAAATTAAATATTTCAACATTAGAGCTTCTTCTTTGCGAGGACGACGGCGCCCAAGATCGCAATAATAAGGAGAATAGAAACAAGTTCAAAGGGAAGCGCAAATTTTGTGAAGAGGGGCATCCCTACTTCGTGGATGGTTCCGAATCCAGCAGGCGCCTCAGGAAGGTCCCCTTTCAATAAAGGAGATCGTCCGAAGCTTTCTATTAACACTCCAAAAAGGGAGAAACAGAGGAGGGCTAGGACGAGTTTCATCCCCGGGTTGTACTCTTTCCCCAATTCTTCTTCCTTTAGGTTTAAAAGCATGATCACGAAGAGGAAGAGAACCAAGATGGCGCCCGAATAGACCAGAATGTGCATCACGGCGAGGAACGTGGTCCCGAGGTCGAGAAAGATGACCGCAAAGGAGAGAAAGCAGAGCATCAGCGCCATCGCGCTGTATACGGGGTTGCGGTTGGTGACCACCAGGAGCGAAGAGACTCCTGCGATGACCGCGCAAATCCAAAAAACGATATCTTCCATGAAGGCCTTTACATTGAGAGTAGTTTTTGAAGGTCGTAAATCTTTTCCTGCCGACTCGTAGCGACTTGGGTGTACTTCGGTGTCAACTCAATCGCATCGCAAGGGCACGCTTCTTCACACATCGCACAGTAAATACATT
This sequence comes from uncultured Planctomycetales bacterium, assembly GCA_964424925.1. Lineage (GTDB taxonomy): Bacteria > Planctomycetota > MHYJ01 > MHYJ01 > JACPRB01 > CAYRLD01. Next base: position 4,181 of record CAYRLD010000086.1, on the reverse strand, counting down.
TGAGCATGTCAATTTCAAAAGCGACCGGAATCTTATCCCGATCGGCCCAGGGGGAAGGGCCGGCCACAATCCGGATGCACTCTGCCGGACATGCGGTTTGACACATAAAACAGGCGACACATTTCATTCGTCCCTGTTCATCTTTCTTGATTCGATGCTCGCCCCGGTATCCCTGTCGGGGAATATGTTTCTTTTCCGGATATGCTTCGGTAATGCTCGGTTGAAGCATCCGCCGCATCGTATTCCCAAGTCCCTTTACCAGGGGCGGTATGTAGGCTTTTGGTGAGTCCATCGTTCAACTCCTTAGAAAGGCCATGTTACATCACCCAAAAGAATGCCCACGACGGCACAGAGCCCGACATTAATGAGAGAGAGCGGGATTAGCCGCTTCCATCCCAGATCCATCAATTGGTCATATCGGAAACGGGGGAACGTCCACCGGATCCAGATGTAAACGAAAAGGATCGCCATGATTTTCCCGAGGAAGACTCCCATGGAAAGAATCCCCCCAAACCAGGAATGATCGCTTGGGTCAGTGATTCCGGGGAAGTACCATCCTCCAAGGTATAGGACCGTAAGGAACCCAGCCAGGAGGATCATGGCAACATACTCGCCCATGAAGAACATGGCGAATTTCATGCTCGAATATTCTGTGTGATAGCCCGCGATCAACTCTGCTTCACATTCAGGAAGATCGAAGGGAAGTCTGTTATTTTCGGCCAGGGCCGAGACAAAGAAGAGGAAGAAACCGAGTAATCCGACCGGGAGGGCAACGGGGTTTCCTCCTCCAAAGATATTCCAGCTCAGAATTCCCTGTGTCTGTTGTCGGATGATTTCTTGAGGGTCGACAGATTCAGCCATCATGATGACCACGAGGATCGATAAGCCGAGAGTCAACTCGTACGAGATCATTTGGGCGCAGGCCCGCAGTCCTCCAAGGAGGGAGTACTTATTATAGGAAGACCACCCGGCGAAGGCGATGCCATAGACGCCGAGGGAAAGAACCGACATCAGGAAGAGAATCCCAACAGGAAGATTTGCAATCTGGAGTTTTACTTCCCCGATCTGGTTTCCAAAAGGGAGTACCGCAAATCCAAGTGCAGGGGGAAGGAAGACGAGGATCGGAGCAAAGATAAAGAAAAGTCGATCTGCTTTCCCCGGGATCATATCTTCTTTGAAGATAAATTTAATCGCATCTGCGAGAGGTTGAAGTATCCCGAAAGGTCCTACCCGGTTTGGCCCGACTCGTCCTTGAATCCAGGCGCTGATCTTTCTCTCTAGATAGACCAGAAGAGGGCAGATCTGAAGGACGACACCTACAACCCCAACCGCCATGATCAGTTTATATACCATTGGTCGTGATACCCTGACTTCCCAGTTTCGAATAGTTCAAATCTTTTAGCGCGGGGACCCCTTGCGCCGCTTCGGCAAAGACCTCTTCGGCTGACGCCGTCTTTTCTGCTTTGGCACACTCCTGTAACCAGGAGATTTCTTCCCCTGCCGCGGGGGGCGCGTTCAAGGCGGGATGAATCCTCTGGACCCGCCCGTCAACATTCATGAAGGTTCCTTCTTTCTCCGCCCAGGTTCTTCCCGGCAGGACAACTTGCGCGAGGGAGAGAAGGGGGCTCTTGAGGATGTCACTGATCGCAAGGAATTCCGTCGCTTCTGCCACTTTTGTCAGTTCGGACGGGTAGGGGGAATCCGGAATTCCGTTGATGAGTAAGAGCCCTTTGCAGCCGGTAGGGATTCCATCCAATTTTCCAAACAGTTTTTCCGCGAAACGACGATTCGGCGTCTTGTCCGGTTCGATCGTGATCCCTGGAAATACTTTCTTCTCCCCTTCTTCCCGAGTGAGGAATCCGACAGGGGCTTTCCACGTATCCGCTAATTTTTTGATGAGCCAGAGTTCTTCGATGGTCTGATAGGTCGAGGTGACAATTCCGAAACTTCCTTCTCCATGCTCGGCGATGATTTTTTCTGCATTAGAGCGAATCTCTTCTGGGGAACCCTTGAATCGCTGAACCCGTTCATGGGAGGAGACATATTTGGTGTTGAGTCGTCCCTCATCACACATCCAGTAAGAGTTCACTTCGGCATTATGGCGTGGCTGCATTCGTTTGATTTCATTATCAAGAGCTGTGATTTTGACATTACAGCCCCGTGAGCAACTGGCGCAGACCGATTCGGTCTCCTTGGCAAACCAGACCCGGGCTTGATAAAGGAAGTCTTTGCTGATGAGTGCTCCCACAGGGCAGATATCGACTACATTCATGGAAATGGGATTGTCTATTGGGCGACCCGGGAAGACATCGATGACGGCATGGTCTCCGCGGTTAATGAGCGTGAGGGATCCCTCTCCGCTGACCTCTTCCTCGAACCGAACACACCGGGTACACGCAATGCAACGATTGCCCCAGATACTGATGTTCGGCCCGAGGTCCTTCGTATGCTTGATGACCTTATTTTCCCGGAAGCGGGAAACCCCGCCCCGGTACTTAAAGGTGAAGTCTTGTAGGTCGCACTCACCCGCTTTGTCACATTCCGGACAATCCAGCGGATGGTTCGCCAACATGAATTCAAGGACATCCTTTCGCCCACTCTCAATCTCGGGGCCCTCCGTTTCCACCTCCATGCCCTCCGAAACCGGATACATGCAGGAGGCCTCGAGCTTGCGTGACGTGGATACCTTCAGGATACACATACGACAGTTCCCATCCGGACGAAGGCCCGGGTGGTAACAGTAGTGGGGGACTTCAAGCCCCTCATTATGACAGGCCTCAAGGACTGTTTTGCCCTCTTCGACCTCTACTTCATTTCCATTAATTTTAATCTTTGGCATTTCGATTTATACCTCGAATCCAGCCGCTTCTGCGGGAAGGGAAGCCTGGGGAATATGTCGATGCTTAAGAGGGCAGGCTTTTCCATTGGCATGAGCCTCAAATTCCTCTTTGAATTTTTGTACATAGCTCCGGGTGGGCATGGCCGCGGCATCGGCCAAAACGCAGATCGTTCTTCCGACCATATTCCAGGCCACTTCATCGAGCATCGGTACTTCCTCGACTTTTCCTTTTCCTCGTTCTAATCGGGCAGAAATTTTTTCGATCCACCCGGTTCCTTCTCTGCACGGGGTGCATTGCCCGCACGACTCATGGTGGAAAAATCGCTGTGTATTCCAAAGCGCATCGACCATACAGGTGTCTTCATCCATAACGATGATTCCCCCTGATCCAAGCATCGTCCCTGCACCGGCAAGGGATTCGAAGTCGAGGCTGATTTTCCCTTCCTCTACTTCTTCGGCGGTCAGGATTGGGGCCGAAATGCCCCCGGGGACGACCGCTTTTAATTTTTTTCCATTTGGAATCCCGCCGGCAAGATCATAGATCGCTTCTTTCAGGGATACGCCGAGTGGAATTTCGTAGTTGCCGGGTCGTTCGACATGACCGCAGATGCTGAAAATTTTTGGCCCTGGGCTTTTTTCGGTCCCCATCGATTGGAACCATTTTGCGCCCTTTTTCAGGATCGGAACGACGGTCGCAATGGTTTCGACATTGTTCACGATCGTGGGGCAGCGGAAGAAGCCTTCCACAGCAGGGAAGGGGGGCTTGATTTTTGGGTTTCCCCGTGACCCTTCCAGGGACGAGAGGAGACCCGTCTCTTCTCCGCAAATATAGGCTCCGGCTCCACGGTGTACGGTGATGTCGAAGTTGAAACTGGATCCAAAGATGTTCTTTCCGAGGTATCCTTTTTCGTAGGCATCATCGACCGCCTTTTGGAGGATCCGTGCTCCCAGACCAAACTCTCCTCGGATGTAGATATAACTCGCAAAGGATTGCAGGGCGTAGGCAGACATGATCATCCCTTCGATAAGAAGGTGAGGATCTTTTTCTATAATAAGTTTGTCTTTGAATGTGGCGGGTTCGGATTCATCCGCATTAATGACGAGGTATCGAGGTTTATCGTTCTTCGCGAGGAATTTCCACTTTCGACCTGTAGGGAATCCGGCTCCTCCTCGACCACGAAGGCCCGACTCGAAAACCTTTTCAACGACCTCTTCCGGTTTCATCGACCCATTGACAATTTCGCCGGCCAGTTTGTATCCATCTCGTTTCAGGTAGTGGTCGATTGTTTCCGAACCTTCCTCAAGAGCATGTTCAAGGAGGACGGGTGGATACTTGTTTTCC
>CAYRLD010000085.1:0-8389 GCA_964424925.1 uncultured Planctomycetales bacterium | reverse complement strand
GAACTGACTTGATAGTCTTCCTGATAATCGAGCCATCGAGGCGTAATCGGTTCCGTAGACGCCGCCTCGATATCACGAGCAAAATCGGAACTTTTGTTCGGATTGAGTTTCATTTTCTCTAGTTCGGGTTTACTGATCTTGGGGAACTCATAGGAAGCGTCTTCGCGCCACCCCGATACATAGTCGCCCTGAAAATACTTATTGGCCACACGGATGATTTCCTCCCGGCTCACATTTTTCAATCGCTCCGGAAGCCGGATCTGTTCTTCCACACTCTCCTCATGGCAAAAGGAATCGACGATAATTTCGACACGCCCCTTATTCGTTTCCAGTTTTTTCTTCGTCGACATTTCGAAATCGAGCACAATCCCCCGAAGGATTTCTTCAGAGAACCGACCTTCTTTGACCACTTCAATCTGAGAAAGAAGTAACTGTTCCGCTTCTTCCAAAGACTGCCCTTTCCGGGGAATCGCCCAGAGGAACTGAGCCCCCTGGTCTTCAAGAATGTACGGATAAGACCCCGCCGACCGTACCTTTTGGGGTTGAACTAAATTAAGCTTAATCAGCCCCGCTTCACCACTGTCGAGAAGCATGTCCACGAGAGTCAATGCGTACCGGTCCTTCCCGTGATACTTATCCGTGCGGAAGGCCAACAACACCTTCTCTTCCCCGAGATATTTCGTTTTCACCCTTTCCACCCCTTTCAGAGAAGCTTCTTCAGGCGCGACAAAAGGGGTAAGAGGCTTTTTCGACCAACCGCTGAAATGTTTCGTCAGGATTCGCTTTGCTTCCTCGATCTCAATATCCCCACTGATGACAAGCGCCATGTTATTGGGAATATAGTAGCGGTGATAAAACTCATACATCTTCTTCAAAGAGGGGTTCTTCAGATGCTCCACCGAACCCAAGATGGTTTGTGTTCCGTACGGATGAACCTTGTAGAGTTGCCGGTGAACCGCATTGAAAAGAATACTATCCCGGTTATCCATACTCCGGTTCTTCTCTTCGTAGACCGTCTCCAGTTCCGACTGAAAAAGGCGGAAGACCGGATCTTTGAAGCGCTCGCTTTCCACTCTGGCCCACTGTTCCAACCGGTTTTTGGGAAAGCTTCCTAAATAGACCGTTTTTTCAAAGGAGGTATAGGCGTTGAGCCCTTGGACACCGAGACGGGAATAGAGGGAATCAAACTCGCCCGGAATTGCGTATTGACTCGCTTCCACAGAAAGTTGATTGATCTGTTTCTGCAACGCCACTCGCTTCTCTTCATCCGTTTCGACAAAATGCTGCTCAAAAAGCTCCGTAATCTGATCGAGAAGAACCTTCTCCTTCGGGAAATCCTGTGTACCGAGTTCATCCGTTCCCTTGAAAAGCATGTGTTCAAGATAGTGGGCGATCCCTGTCGCGTCCGCGGGATCGTTTTTTCCACCCGCCCGGACTACGATTTGGGCATGAAAACGGGGAGACTGCGGGTTAACGTTGAGATAGATGCGAAGCCCATTCGGAAGGGTGAACTGTTCCACTTCGAATTGAACGGAAGACTCTTGCTCCTGAACAATCAAGGCCGGAGTAGCTTGGGGCGACCCACACAAGAGGAATGCGACCGCACAAATCGTAAAAAGTTTCTGTCTCATTAGAGTCTCCCTGAATGTCATTTTGTCCATACCGTTCTTTATCATTACGACACGTCCTCTCCAATTGTTTGATAAGAAAAGGTCCGTCAGAACTGGGGATGTTCCGAGAGAAGAACCCTACTTCGCGAGGACCTTCCGTGCGATCTCATCCACGTTTCCGGCGCCCATAGTGAGAATAAGACACTCTTCGGTCGCCTTCTTCCTGAGAAAAGAGATCACGTCCTCAAAATTGGGAAGGAAAAGAGCCGCTTTTCCATTCTTATCAAGAAGGCGCGCCAGATCCGAACTCGATACTCCACTCCCCTTCTGCCCTTCCCGGGCTTCATATACTTCAGGAAGAAGCACGAGCGCTGCATCGTTAAAGGAGCGAGCAAACTCATTCGCAAATATTTTGGTTCTCGAATACTGATGAGGCTGGAACACGCACCAGATCTTACGCTTCGGATAACGCTCCTTCGCGGCCTTAAGCGTCGCTTGAATTTCGGTCGGGTGATGGCCGTAATCATCCACAATAACCGCCCCATTATGTTCGCCAAGCACCTGGAATCGACGCTCGACCCCTGTAAATTCCGCTAAGGCGAGTTGAATAATCTCATGCCCTACACCGGCCCAACTGGTCGCCGCAATCGCCGCCAACGCATTGGAAACGTTATGATGCCCCGGAATCGCCAATTCAAATTCTCCGAGAGAGCGGCCATATTTCAGAACTTCAAACGTCCAGACTCCATCCCGAATTTCAATATTATTGGCTCGCCAATCGGCCTCATTTTCGATCGAGTACCCCTCATCGGTTCCCTTTCGATCGGTAACAATCGCTGCCGTCCGAGGATTATCGATCGATCCGATTACAATCTCACTTGCGTTTGAGGCATACGATTGAAATGCGGCGCTGATCTCTTCGATATCTTTGTAATAGTCGAGGTGGTCTTCTTCGATGTTGGTGATGACGGAGCAGTTCGGACGAAGGGCGAGAAACGAACGATCAAACTCACACGCTTCGGCCACAAAGGGAGCCCCCTTTCCGATCTCAGCATTCCCCCCTAATTGGGGAATGACCCCTCCGATCACATATCCGGGCTCGAAACCGGCCCGCTCTAGAATATAGGCGATCATTCCTGCCGTGGTCGATTTTCCATGGCACCCCGCAACCGCAATCCCGATACGTCCTTCCATAAAGGTCGCGAGATATTCCGAATACTTTACAACAGGAAGCCCCTTCTCCTGGGCCGCCACTACTTCTACATTATCATCCGGGATCGCGGCCGATCGGACCGCCATCTGAGCCTCACCCAAGTGAGAAGCGTCATGCCCAATCGAAACAGGAAAGTCGAGTTGATCAACCAAGGGAGTTCGAACCAGATCGGATCCCGTGACCTCATCCCCGCGGGAAACGAGAAGACGGGCAAGCCCACTCATCCCTACGCCCCCAACCCCAATCATATGTATCTTCATATTTTTGCTAAGTCTTCCATAATAAGTTTCGCTGCGTCCGGAGACGCGAATCTCTGAAAATCGCGGCTCATATTATGGAGAGCCTCCCCGCCAGAAACAAGCTTTGAAACCCGGTCCCCAAGAAGATCTATTTCAGCCTCTTCTACAATACTGACCGCATTTCCCAATGCCCGCGCATTCGCCCGTTGATGGTCATGAGCCGCATGAGGATACGGGATCAAAATGGTAGGGAGTCCAAAGAAAGCGAGTTCTGCTATCGCCATCGCCCCCGCCCGAGAAATCGCCAGGTCTGCCGCAGAATAGGCATATTCCATCTCATCTAAATACTCTACGACAACATCACCAGCAGCGGATTTCCCTTTGCCGGTAATGCGAAGCGTCTGTGCGGGGATCTCGACTTGATTTAATGCCGCGGCGCCCTGACTCCCACCGAGGACAAGAACAACGGGTCGGTCCGGGTTGAGTCCAAACTTGCGGCACGCTTCTTCCCGTGGGATCTTTCTCAAACTTGCACGCAGAGGGCTTCCGGTTGCAAGAAGACTCCCCTTCATTTTTGTTTCCGCCCATTGCACATAGACTCTTCGAGCAAGTCGAGCTAGAAAGCGATTCGCCTTCCCAGGAATAATATTCTGCTCCATAAGAACGAAAGGGATTCCCTGAAAAAATGCCGCGACCGCTGTTGGAACGGTTCCGTACCCTCCCAAACCCACCACGACTCTGGGCCCGACCTTTTTTAGGATCTGAGCCGCTTGACGGCAAGCTCGACCAAACCGGAAAGGAAAGGTCATGCCTAAGCGGGGAGAAGAAAGAGCCTCGAACGATTTTCCGGCCGCCTCCAAGGCTCGCCGGTCGAACGGCCTCTCGGTACAGAGGAAAAGAGAGTCTCCCTCTAGTTCATTAGAGAGGGCTATACCGGGATAGAGATGACCGCCGGTTCCGCCCCCGGCGAAAATATAGCGGTCAGACTTCTTGAGACTCCGGTGTGACACCCCGCTCTTCCTCTCCTGCAATCCGCACAAGGATCCCAATCCCAATCATCGTAAACAGCAAGGAACTTCCCCCGTAACTCAAAAGCGGAAGTGGAATTCCCTTGGCCGGCACAAGCGCGGTCGTGACAGCGATATTAATCGCCGCCTGCAGCAGTATATGGGTCGTCAAGGCAAACGACAAGAGGAAGCCAAACGGAGAAGCGGCCCGTTTACTGATTCGCCATCCTGCGAAACCGAGGAGAACATACAGCCCCAAGATCCCCAAAGTTCCTGCAAAACCAAGCTCTTCCCCAATAATAGGGAAAAGAAAGTCCGCATGGACCTCGGGAAGAAAAAAAAGCTTCTGGGTGCCCTGCCCAAGACCTTCCCCCCAGAGCCCTCCGGAACCGAGCGCAATCAAAGATTGAGTGACCTGGTGCCCGCGACCGAGAGGATCCACTTCCGGATAGAGCCAGGTACTAATCCGGGATTGAACGTGCGTCATCTGCGTTATGCAGTAGATAGCAAATGTGGGAACGGTTACAGCCATAGCTGGGATCACATGGGTCCACCGAACCCCCGCCACAATCAACGTCACCCCCATAACCGTTGCGATGAAAATGGCGGTCCCAATATCCCGCTGGAACGCAATCATCAGACACGCCGTGAGGAGAAGCCCGAATGTGGGGAGAAAACCGGAAAAGAAACTCTTCAAACGATCCGGTTTCTCCGTCACATAGGAGCAGAAGAAGATGCAAAGCGTTAGCTTCGCCATCTCCGAGGGCTGGAATAACCACCCGCCAAGATCCAGCCACCGCCGAGATCCGTTCCGCTCCTCTCCGATGCCTGGGATGTACACCAACGCGAGCAGAACGAATGTAAATATTAGGAGAGGCACCCTCATTCGTGACCAGAGAGAAAGGGGAACCTGAGAGGCGATGAGAAGAGCCACAATGGAAAACAGAGTCCAAAGAGCCTGCTTTTTAAAAAAGAAGAGCGAATCCGCCTGACGGAAATCAGACGAAATTGCCGTCGCCGAATAAAGCTCCACCAACCCGATGGATAGAAGAGCTACAACGACGCAAATCAGAAAACCTGACTGTCGTAACATTTCTCCACCCCAGCTAACCATCTGTTACTTCGGCAAGGATCGGTCGGAAGCTGGACTAGAAGTGACGAACCGGGTCTAAACACACCTCTAGCCCTCTTTTTCACTCAACAGTTTCGCTTGTTTCCATGCATGACCTGTGCTACGGTCCCGTTGCTTCGACCGCAGGCAAACAAAAATGACACGCTCCGATGACTCCATAACAGAACTTGCTCTTAAAGTGGGCTTTCTTACCGTTGATCAATTAACGGAAATCCGGCGCCTGCAGAAGGTGCTGGAGAAGAATAGAGTTCCCGCAGACATTTCAGACATTCTGATCAAGAAGGATTTCCTCACACCGGATCAGATGCGCCTTCTCAATCTGGCAATTCGGCACGACCAGATCCGGGAAGAGGATGTCGCCCTCGGGAAAATATTGGGAAAAAGTGGAAAAGTAAATCCAGAAAAGATCCGGGAAGCTCTGGAGACACAGGAGACCCTCTGGAAGGAGGGCCGCATTTTCCCCCGCCTCGAAGAGCTTCTCGTAAAAATGAATGAGTTCACCGCTAACCTCCTTGAAGAATTTCGTCGGAAAAATATCCCCGGAATGAGTACGCAGAAACTGATTCGACCTCAAGCCGCGGGAAACGAGTCAGATGAGATGCCCACAGTAAGAATGACTCCATCAACGAAGAAGAGTGAAAAGCTACAGCTGTCTATTGACCAGTGTCGGGTACAGGTGAAGAAAGTTCCGATCAAAAAGGGAGACAAGAAGGGCCCTTCCATATCTATTCTGGAAATTAATGGGCTCCTTGATGGGCATACCTATAGGCCCTTCGAAGAATTTCTAAATAGACTTATCCTTAACGAAGGCCTCTCCAAGCTTGCGTTGAATTGTGAAAAGCTCGAATACGTTTCCAGCTCTGGCATCGGAATCATCGCCAGTGCCGTGAAATTATCCCGGGACAACCAGGGAGATTTCTGTCTGTACAATGTTCCCGAACGAGTCAAGCGGGTCATTAATCTAGTCGGTCTTCAATCGATGATTCGAATTTATGACCGAGAAACGAGTGCGATCGCTTCTTTTCAATACCTGTAGTACACCGACAAAATCTCAGGAGAACTCACGATGGAAAAAGGGGATACGATTCTTCTTATCGGACATGGAGGAGTTCCTTCTGACTTTCCACAGCAAGAAGTAGGCGAATTGCGCCGACTGGAAGTGCAGAGAGAAGCGAAAGGCAGCCCCCATCCGGTCGGTCGGGAAAAGGAACTAGACGACAAGATTCGCCACTGGCCCCGAACTCCACAAAGCGACCCCTAACAAGCAGGACTCGAACAAGTCGCCGGCCATCTTCGCAAACGCCTTCCCCATCAACAGGTCTTCATTGCCTATAATGAATTCTGTGCTCCGAGTGTCGATGTCGCAATCGATGCCCTCGTAAAAGAAGGAACCGAACGACTCATGGTAGCGACAACGATGTTTACTCCCGGAGGATCCCACCCGGAAAGAGAGATTCCCGCAATCCTCGAACGAGCGAGAGAGAGACACCCCACGACTGAGATTCAGTACGCATGGCCCTTCGACCTCGACCTGGCTGCCGAGTTCCTCGCAAAACAGATGGAAACCTTCCCGGCACAATAAAAGGACTCCACATTCGTTTCTCCCATAGAAAGTGGAGGAATATAAAATGTGGAAATCAAACCTGTTGCCAATACATCTTCTCGCACTCGTATCCATTCTATGTGCGGGGTGCGAGTCTCCCGATGAAGGAGTTTCCGATTCATCCGGTACGGACGCCCCGAGCTACACCACGGGTCAACCAGGTGACCTCATGCTCTCGGGAATTGGATTCAATCAAACCGGCGGCCCCCTTCTTTTCAACCATCCGAAAGGGGTAGAGACCGATGGAACGAGGCTCTACCTCGTAGACGGAAACAACAACCGGGTCTTAATCTGGAATACCCTTCCTGATGATTCCGAAGATCTGCCCGATATCGTACTGGGACAAGAGACCTTCGAAACAAACGATGCCGGGTCCGGCCTGAATAACATGAATTGGCCGATGTCTCTCTCTGCCCCCTCCCCGGAGGGCCCCCTTCTTGTTGCCGATACCTATAACAATCGCATCCTCGTCTGGAACAAGATTCCCACAGAAAGTGGCCAGGCCGCCGACTACGCGATTGAAGGTCATGATCGAAACTCGGATCAGCCGATGACCGAATTTACCAAAGGGAATTTTGTCTGGCCGTGGGGCGTATGGAGCGATGGGACTCGTCTGGTCATCACCAGTACCGCTAAATCGATCTATGGAAAGGTCACCTTCGGCGGCTGGAGCCTTATCTGGAACGAACTCCCTACCGGAAATGGAGTTCTGAAAGCCCCAGATGAACCGGCTGCGGGCCATGACACCTGGCCCGAGGCGGACCTCTTGCTGACCGGAAAGGGGAAAATCGGAACCCCCAGGACGATCACAACCGATGGGGAGACCCTCATGATCGGAGACCATAACGCGGTCGGTCAAACAGAGTCCCATGGAACCTGGGTATGGAAATCGTGGCCCACAGAGGACGAAGAAGAGCCAGACTACTTCCTCACCACCGAAAATGCGGGACACTGGCTCCAGGGAGACTACGCCGACGACGGAAGACTGATCATGACGGGAGGGACAAGAAACGAAGCGATTATGATCTGGAACGAAACCCCCGCGACCTCCGATACCCCTCCTGATATCGCATTGAATACCTACCCCTACTCCTATCGAGGTGGGGATGGAGTCGACACCGCTATCGGGGGAGGAAAACTGTTTGTCTCGGATCCGAACGAGAACCGAGTTCTCGTCTTCCAACCGATCCCCGGCTATGCCGAACAGGAACCAAAGTTTGCGATTGGAGCACCCGACGTAGAGACAAACACCCTAGACACAAACTATTTCGTAACGAATCCGATCATGGGCTCAAACGGAGAAAGTCTCTTCCTCGCCTCGAACTACGACTGCAAGATTCTTGGTTGGAAGAAGACCCCGACCGAAAGCGGCATGGAACCCGATATGCAATACTCTGAAAATCTCGAGGCAGCGACGCAGGTCGTCGCTCATGGAAACACGCTCGCCTTCAGCCGGGGGGGCCAATTAATCGGAACCAGCGGCGGAGAAATCCATATCTGGAGCGACATGGATACTTTCTGGGCCGGAGTGGACCCCGATATCGTTATGACAACGCTCAACGGAATCAACCTGAACGAAGTCATG
>CAYRLD010000084.1:7218-8404 GCA_964424925.1 uncultured Planctomycetales bacterium | reverse complement strand
CATTCGCGAACTTTTTCGGAAGAAAGTGTTTTCTCGCGATCGAGACAGCTTCGGAGGTTTTCTCCTTCTACCCATTCCATTCGAAGGTAAGGGGTTCCTTTGGACTCTCCCTGACCCTCCACCCGGACGAGGTTCGGGTGGTTGAGTTCGGGGAAGGGTGTCCCTTCTCCTGAGCCAAACTTGATCGCCACGAACTGGTTTTCCTCGTCTTGGCGGACCGCTTTCCAGACCGACCCCTCCGCCCCAGAACCCACCTTTTCGATGAGCCGGAAGCCGTCGAGGATCTCGTCCGCTTGATGTTCCATCAATTCCCCTGGCTCTCTTCGAGGATCTTCATGGCGGCGGCGCTCTTTAGGTCGCGCGCGGCTTTTGGAATGTCGGTCCAGAAGGTTCCCTTTCCGGCATACCGAAGGTCGATTTTCAGGTCGTCCCTGATTCCCTTTGCGAAGATATAGTTGGCGTACGCCTCAGGGCTCTTCATCGCGTTGACGTTCTGTTTGAAGCGGTCCGCTTCCGCTCTTCGAAGAAGTTCGGTGACGTCCGCCTGCGCTTTTCCGAGGATTCGTTCTCTCTGAGCGCTGATCCCGGCAACCTCTTTCATTACTTTGGCAACCTCGACCGTTTTCTGGGCGGTGATCTTTGCCACTTCCTTTTCTCCGTTGGCGGTAATCTCAGCGACGAGCTTTTTCGTTTCCGCTTCGACTTCCCGGACCCCTTTTGTTACATCTGCTTTGAGCTCTTCGAGTTCATTGAGAACAACCTGCGTCACTCGCTGTTCTTCTTTTGTTGTTTGTTGTTCATTTGCGATCTTCGATTTCTGGATGGGCCCACGCACTTCCATTGGGACGTTGATCCTACGCACGAGACCGATCATGATCGCAATGTCTCGTCTTTCCGCTTCCTCTTCCAACTGGCTGGTAAAGGTGTTCTGGAACTTTTCCCGTGTTGTTCCTTCGATGAAGTCCTTCGCGCCATATTTCGAGCCTTCGATCCGGCAGATCGATTCGACTTGAGGTCGGATGACTTTGTCGATGACCGCGTCTACATTTCCGTACTGTTTGATGATCGCCGGAACATTCTTCGGAAGAACTCCCCAGACGACGGAGATATCGAGCTCGATTGGGAAACTGTCGTGGGAGGGAAACTTCACTCCGTTGAATGTAATCTGGCGATAGCCGATCTCTAC
>CAYRLD010000084.1:0-7208 GCA_964424925.1 uncultured Planctomycetales bacterium | reverse complement strand
CTACCGGCTCAACGTTGAATTCACGCGGGTTGAGGTAATAGATCCCCGGTTGAAGGACTTTCGCTTGGATGCCCCGTTCGGTCGGGCCGGCCAATCTGCCTTCCGGCGCCACTTTCCCGGTTTGACGGGTCACACATCCGACAAATCCAGGTTCGATGATCGTGGCGGCGACCTTCTTTATCCGAAAGGCGAAGGGGTTGAGTCTCCATTTTCCGGGGGTCAAAGGTTGTTGTAGGATCCCCTTGAAGTCTCCTTTCTCCACCAGGAATTCCCCTTCGGGGAGGGGTTTTCCGCTGAGGGAGTTGACGATGCCCACTTCTCCCGCTTGGATCTCAACGACCGATTTGTCGGTATTCGATTTGTACATGATCGGGTTATAAAAGTGCCGCCCTTCGCCCCGAACCTGACGCCAGATTCCCTTTGTTTCTTGATCGACAACGCGCTGGTTGACCGGATCGGGGTTTTCGTTTCCGAACTTAGAGGTGATGACCAACATATCGCCCGGGGCTACGTAGACCCGGCAGATCATCCATTGCCATACACCGACATAGAGGATGAGAAAGAGCCCAATTCCGAAGAGCCCCATTTTCAGTATGTTTTTCATGATTTATCTCCCCTCCTTTTTCGAACTCGCTTGTGCGGCCCTTTTGAAGATATCCAGGAATGGTCCGTCGGTATTCGACAGGATGTAAGAGATCGAGGGCGCGATTTTCTGATTAATGAGATACTGTACATAGGTATCTCCGGATCCGAACGCGGCGACCGCTTCGGCCAACCCTTGGGCTTCCGCGAAGTTCTTGAACTTGATGACATCCGCTTCCGCGGTTCCTTTGGCGACGATAGCATCCGCTTCGTTTTGGGCCGCTTCCAGTTCCAACTTGGCGACAGCGAGTTTTCGGCTCACTTCGATGATGGCGACTTCTTTGACCTGGTTCGCTTTGGTGGTCGCGACGGAGACATCGGCCGAAGCCTTTTTCATTTCGATGTTTCGGTTTTTGATCTTTTCTTCCATCGAGAGGAGTTTCTGCTGTTTTTCCCGTTTCTTCTCTTCCTCGTACTGGGAAGCGTTCCGAATCGCAATTTCCCGGTCTCGGATGGGGCGGGAAATTTCTTCCGGAGGCAGCGTATCTCGAACAAGAGCGGACTGGATTATAATTCCCTGTTTGGCGCACGCACTCTTTAGCCCTTCCGTGACCTTTTTCTGGAAGGTCTGCCGCGTTTCCCCTTCGATAAATTCCCGGGCGAGATGCTTTGATCCTTCGATTCGACTGAACGCTCTCGCGTAGGGAAGGATGACTTTTTCGACGACACATTCGATGACCGGTCTTGTATCGACATATTTTACGTAGACTTCGGCCACCCGACTCGGATCCACATACCACTCGATCGTACTTTCCATGGTGATATCGAACCCATCGAGAGAGGGGAAGTGGATGATCCGGTTTCCCATCATGTCAAACTTGTGTGACCGTGTGTCGACTTCGACGATCTTCTCTACGAAGGGATGCGGGTAGTAGGTGGCGGGACGGAGTGTTTTCGCCTGGACGCCCCGCTCTCCTTCTGCGACGAGGAATTCATTCGGATTCTTCGGTTCCCTCCCCGAAAGAAGCGTTACCACTCCTACATGACCGGGACGAATGGTAACGCTTGTTCTGCGAATGAGGGAGAATGCGAGTGTGTTGATCATGTATCTCCCCGGGCGGAGGGTTTCGGGCAGAATCCCTTTTTCTCCCTCTCCGGCGATCACTTTTCCGACAGGGAGGTTTTTTCCAAAGTTCGAGACTTTGATCCCGACCTCTCCCGGTTTGATGGTGACCTGTTTGATGATGACCGAATCCCAGCTGTAAGGGTTGTACCAGTACCACCCTTCTGGGATCGGGTTGATCTGGATCCCTTTCTGCTCTTCTGTTAGGGCGACGATCTGACCGTCGGGGAGATCTTCTCCCGTTTTCTTGATGAGAATCGCCGCTTCTCCCCGTTCTACCACGACCACGCCGGACGTGATGAACATGAGGATTCCGACGAGGACCGCGATCCCGAATCCCAGGTAGAGTCTTCCCGAGAATCGTCCCCATTGATCTTTGAAGGACAGGTTTGAGCGCCCTCCACGTATGACTTCCATCGTGTACCTCCCAGTTGGACGTTTTCAGAATTGGCGGCGCCAGTATAGCCCATCCTTCTCAAATCGCACGGAAATTGTTCGGCTCTGGTTTAGGAGGCTTCTTCGAATGGAATTTGCGGGTATAGTTTTCTTATGACCCCTCTTCGCTCTTGGATCACCAGACTTCGGGACACTTCCTCTCCCCTCTTCAATACGTATTGTATCGCGGTCGCTTTTGGTGCGTATTTCTGTATGTATGCATTTCGAAAACCCTTCTCGGTAGGGGTTTTTGAGGGGCAGGTCGACCTTCCGGTGTTGCCTGCGATCGACTACAAGATCCTGCTGATCATTTTCCAGGTGATGGGGTATACCATTTCCAAGTTTGTGGGGATCAAGGTGATCTCCGAATTGCCAGCGCACCGTCGAGCGCTCGGCATTCTTGCCATCATCGGGTTTGCCGAACTCGCTCTTCTCGGGTTTGGTCTTACTCCTGCGCCCTGGAGCCTTCTCTTCCTCTTCCTGAATGGCCTGCCCCTCGGAATGGTGTGGGGAATGGTTTTCGGATTTCTGGAGGGGCGGCGTTCGACCGAGCTTCTTGGGGCGGGGTTGAGTGCAAGCTATATCGTATCGAGCGGGATGGTCAAATCGGTAGGGCGGTGGGTTTTGGCTGAGGGGGTGAGTGAGGCGTGGATGCCTTTTATCACAGGCCTCATTTTTGTTCCCGCTCTGATCCTCTTCGTCTTCCTCCTGAATCTGATTCCCCCTCCCAGTAAGGAGGATGAGAAGGTGAGAGTGAAGCGGGAGCCGATGGATCAGCACCAACGGAAACGGTTTCTTCTCTCTCTGGCTCCCGGACTTCTGGCGCTTACCGGTTTATACATGTTGCTGACCGCGTATCGTGATTTTCGGGATAACTTTGCCCGCGAGATCTGGGATGCGGTAGGGCATGGAGGCGAGCCGGCGATCTTTACCTATTCGGAAATCCCGAGCGCTTTCGCGGTTCTCTTGGCTCTTGCTCTGATCATGATGGTGAGAAACAATCGCAGGGCTCTCGGTGTGATGCATGGCGTGATGATATCGGGCACGGTTCTCATTGGGGTGAGTACGCTTGCGTTTCAGTTCCACTTCGTGGGCCCTGTGATCTGGATGGTTTCCGTGGGGGTGGGGCTCTATCTCGCTTATGTTCCGTACGGTTGTATGCTTTTTGACCGGTTAATTGCTTGTATAGGGGTCACGGCGACGGCGGGATTCATGATCTATGTGACCGATGCTTTTGGGTATCTCGGGAGCGTCGGGCTTCTCTTGTATAAGAATTTTGGGCAACCTGACCTCGATTGGCTCCCCTTTTTTATCGGGCTCAGTTATCTGACCTCGATCCTCTGCACCCTCTCTTTTTGCTTCTCCTGGGGGTATTTCCATCGCCGGACGAAAAAAACGACCCACTATTAAGGCAAAAGGGGGTGGAGAGAGGTTTTTTTTTCCGATATTTCGCAAAACATAATTATTGGGGACAACTTTTTCCTGTAGGGATCTGTATATAGGGCAGATAGATAGTGCATACTATCCCCATATGGGCTGTAAATATGGGTAGTACTGAGTAGTTTACTGTATTACGGGAAGTCTCAGGAGGTTTTCCGTAGCTCCAAACGGGCAGGATGATCTAGAGCTGTGGGTTCTGCATTTTTGCGGTTCCCTCTTGCAGAAAGAGAAATGCCTGAATGGAGAACTCAGTCATGTCGAGAAGCACATCCCGCGTAACCACCCTCGCTTTCATTGTCCTGTTCCTCATTGGATTGGGAGTCTTTCTCTTTCCGGGAGCAGAGCCCAACCATTCTGATTCGGATCGACCGGATCCCGCCGTAAAGGGATCGGTGGAGTCTGATCCAGAAGCCGCTCCCCAGATCGAATCGCTTTCGACGGCACACTCGATCGAATCGGAGCCGGTCGTTGCTTCGAGTTCTCCGGGGGATCCGACCCCTGAGTTCGATCCTGCTCAGGTAGAAGCGTTCTCCGTTGAGAAGTGGGATGAATATCTGGCGAGTTTTGAGGGTAAGGACGAACAGATCGACCGCCGAGATTCTTACTCCCGTCATTTCCGAAACGAAGATGGAACGATGCAGGCACGGATTTCGGCCTCTCCCATTCATTATCAGGATACGGATGGTACGTGGAAAAAGATCGGACTTCCCCTTCTTCCGGAAGGGAATGGGTATTCCAATAAAACCAATACCATTCGGACTCATTTTCCGGCCAGTGCCGGAGAAATCCGGATGGATGATACCGAAAAGAAAGGGGTTACCTGGAACCTCACTTCTGCAGATTGGACCGCTGTGGATGGATCCCGAACTCCTCTCTGGACGGCGAATCGTGTTTCGGCGCGTGTGGAGGAAAACCGGATTTACTACGACGGAGTTTTCCCCGGCGCTTCCGATCAGTATGAAATTCGGCCCGGTTTTATCAAACATGACCTTGTCCTTGAAACGGTTCCCACGCTTCCGGGGAGCAAACCGGGTTCTACCTTTGATGTAAACGGTATTCTCCAACTCGATGCCGGGCTCCGTTTTCTTGTCGATGGAGAATTGGCTCAGGGTGGGTTTACGACGAAGAACCCTGTGGTCGTTGTCGACTCCGAAGGAACTGTTCTGTTTACGCTTGGACTTCCCTTGGCCCTCGACGCGACCGGTCAGGAGAGAATGGTAGGAAGCTACGAGGTTCTCTCTCTTGGATCGAGTCGGTATGAAGTTCGCCAGAAAACCCCGGCGGATTGGCTTCTTGCGACCGACCGTCAATATCCGGTCCGAATTGATCCCACGCTTTATAACTCGACGGTGAAACTGGGAACGTCGTCGCACTATGACAACCCCTGGCCTCTCTCGAATTCCTACCAGTGGGAATGTTACGGAAATGAGTCGAATGGGGCGGATTGGTATCAGAGCGGCATCTGTTACGCGTGGTATTCGATCGCGGTCGGCGCGGACAAGACCGGAGTGTATGAGAAATACCGTTCCAACGTGGAGTGGGATGTCTCTTCCATCGCCGGAAATGCCACAATCAATTCGGTTGGGGCCAAAATGTATCCGGCGAGTTGGACCGGAGGGTCTTTCAACACGACGAGCGCTTATGTCACTTACCGGCACATGGCGTACAGTTGGGGAAGTGGAACCACGCCGGCACACGCCCATTCGACCTATTTTGGGGATACCTCTGGCGGGAACGCATACGCCTCTAGTGTCTACTATGCCAACGGAGGGAGCTCTTCTGTCGTCAGTTTCAATTCGTATGCTACGAGTGAACTCCAGTCTCGGATCAACAATGGGGATTGGTTTGCGGTGGGGATGAAGGCGGACAACGACCCGGCTTCTGCGGCGACTAATCCAACGTCGGACCGTGGAATTATTTTCCTCGGGTATGCCAGTCAGTTACAGGTGGTCTATACGTTGCCCGATACGACGCCTCCTCAGACCACGATTACTTCCGCTCCGTCTGGGAACGTTTCCTCTACTTCCGCCACGATCAGTTACAGTTCGAATGAATCGGGCAGCACATTCCAGTGGAAGATTGGTGCGAGTAACTGGGTGAACTACGGATCGTCCACCTCCGTTACCTTTAATAACAACCTTCCACAGGGCTCCATTACTTTCCAGGTTCGTGCTATCGACTCCGCAGGGAATGTCGATCCGACACCCGCCTCTGTTACTTGGACCGTCGATACCGTGGCGCCCAATACGACGATCACCTCTGCCCCCTCCGGAACCGTTGCCTCCACTTCGGCTACCATTACCTACAGTTCGACCGAGTCGGGAGGGTCCTATCAGTGGCAGATCGCGGCGAGTAACTGGATCAATTGGAGTGCGAATAACTTTAGTTTTACGAATCTCCCCCAGGGTTCCATTACCTTCCAAGTTCGTGCGGTCGATTCTGCCGGTAATGTGGATGCTTCTCCTGCAACCGTGACCTGGACCGTCGATACAGTAGCTCCTTCCGTTCCGTCTCTTAGTTCTCCTGCGCATGGTAGTTATACAAATGATACGACCCCGACGTTCTCTTGGGGGGCGATCTCGGACGCGAATCTATATCAAATTCAGATCGATAATAACTCTGACTTCAGCAGTCCCGTGGCGTACCCTTATACGTCTTCTACTTCGTATCCGCCTGCCGCTCTCTCTGCAAACACGTATTATTGGAGAGTCCGGGCTCGGGATGCTGCAGGGAATTGGAGCGCATTCAGCAGTTCAAGAACTCTTTATCTCGATACCAGTGCGCCAACGGGAGCCTCGATCACGATTGATAGTGGAAATGCGTATACCACGACGACGACCGTCACCCTCTCCGCTTCTGCGAGTGGTGCCGCTTACATGCGATTTAAAAATGATTCTGGCAGTTGGTCGAGTTATGAATCTTATGGAACCGGAAAGAGTTGGACGATTAGCTCTTCTCAGGGCACTCGTTATGTTTATGTTCAATTTATGGATCTGGCCGGTAACCAGACGAGCGGGTCTCACTACGATACAATTGTTTATGACTCCGTTGCGCCCACAAGTCTATCGCTCTCGATAAATGGGGGAGATACCTACACAAACTCCACCGGGGTCACCCTCTCTCCTTCTGCAAGCGGCGCTTCTTATATGCGCTTTAAGAACGAAAGTAATGGGTCTTGGACGGGGTATGAGTCCTATTCTTCCAGTAAGTCCTGGTCGGTGCACAATACGCAGGGAACTCGGTATGTATATGTTCAGTTCAAAGATGCGGCTGGCAACGAAACGAATGGATCTACCTACGATACGATCGTTCTCGATACGATTGCTCCGGGAACTCCTTCTCTGAGTTCTCCTGCCAATGGATCCTATACGAACGATACGACGCCAAGTTTTTCCTGGGGGGGTGTGTCAGGCGCAAATCTCTATCAGATCCAGATCGACAATAACTCTAACTTCAGTAGCCCGGTGGTGAGTACGACGACAAGTGCGGCTGCGTACACTTCAGGAACCCTTTCTGCGGGTACCTATTACTGGAGGGTTCAAGCGCGGGATGCCGCAGGGAACTGGGGAAGTTACAGTGGATCGAGAACCCTCTATATCGATACGACCGCTCCAACAGGCGCCTCCAT
>CAYRLD010000083.1:0-8486 GCA_964424925.1 uncultured Planctomycetales bacterium | reverse complement strand
GCATCGTAGGAGGTTGGTCCTTTTGGACCTCCTCCTTTCTCTTTCTTTTTGGCTGCAGGCGGGGCTTCTTTTACGACTGGCTTGGCGAGTTCTTCCTCAATTCTCCAGGTCAGTTCCTTTTGAAGAATCTTAAAGGGAAGGGGGGTTGTTTTGAGTACCGCATCATGGAAGAAGCGGTCTGTGAACCTTCCCTTCATCTTCTCTTTGGTCCATTTTCGAAGCTCTTTCATCCGACTTTTCCCGACAAGACCTGTGAGAGCTTCCCCTGGCGCAAGCATATATCTCCGCATTTCTGCTTCTGCAGCAACGCGATCGAGCCCTACGTGGTCAATTAAGAAATCGGCCCCTTCATCGAATCCGACTTGACCGGTTGCGAGTTTTATGTCCAGAAGAGCTCGAACGGCGCGGAACATTTGACTCATTGTTGACATGAACCGAAACGGTGGTTCGTCATCAAAACCGAGATCTTTGATCCGTTCTTCGCAGTAGTGTGCCCACCCTTCAAGGGTGAGTCGATCTGATCCCATGGCTCTCAAGAGAGAGGGGTGTGCCATCGTCCAGGAAGCCTGTAGATGGTGTCCCGGATAAGATTCATGGATGGTGAGGTTCGATAGTGCTGCAAAGTTATGTTCTTTGAGTTTATTGCTGTCGCAATCCCCAGGCGTTACATGGAAATATCCTTCTCGGCTCTTATCCATTCGGGCCGGAGGATGATACGTACCATGAGGGAGAACATGTCTTAAGTGAGCCGGGGTTTCTACGATGAAAACGCTTTCCTCAGGAGGGATTTCCGCAAATTCGCTGCGCACAACGAATTTTCGGGCCTTTTGGACCTTGTCGCGAGTAAAGCGAAGAATTCCATCGAAATTGTCGGGGTGTTGCTGCTTAATCAACTCTCGAATATCTTCAACCGCAACTTTCTTTTTGATCTTTTTGGCGAGATCCTTCAGTTTTTCCTGAAGTCGCTTCATTTCTTTTTCGGCGTGAGTCTGAATGTCTTTTGGATTTTCATGAATGCCACGCGCTTTAAGAAGTTTACGTAGGCGAACTTCCCCGATGGGATAATCATCTCTGCATTCAGGAAGAATATCGACGATCAGCCAGTCGGAGTATTTTTCAAGGGCATTCTGAGATGTCTCCAGCAGTGTCAAGAAGTGTTTCTGTGGAGCTTTTGGTAGGTTATCCCAACTTAAGATTTTCAAGGTATTGAAGAAACCTGGAAGCCGTGTCAGCGTCTCTAATTCATTCTCTACGAATATTTTGATCGGATCCCGAAGACACGATCGGGTCTCTTGAAGGTAGCGTGGAACTTCCTCAAGCCTTTTCAGGATCTGCTTGAGGCGGTTTTTGAGTGGGGCAAAATTTCGCGAAAGAATTTGGAAGATTGCCTCTCCCATTACGGTTGCTGCGGTTGGAATTCGTTCCCAGGATCGGAATTCATCCAATTCATAGATCTTGTTTTCAATCACAGATATCGCAAGGGCGTGGTCTGTGACTAGCGGGGTGGAAAGGTGTTTCACCGAGATCTTATTAAACTCAGTTTCATACCTTTTCAGGAAACGAATGTCATCCTGGATTTTTTCATAGGATCCATCCGGCATCCGGTGGTTACATTCGCTATAAAACCCAAGATTGCTTCCCTCGATGGGATTTCTCCGCGCCCATTCGGTAAAGAATTCGCGGGCGAGGTTTTCGAAGCGCTGATCCTTGTTTTTATCCATGCTAGTGTGCAATCGCCTTCTGAAGTTGTTCGGTTAATGCCGGAACCACTTCGAAAGCGTCTCCAACGATACCGTAAGTAGCAAATTTGAAAATAGGAGCGTCTGGATCTTTGTTAATAGCGACAATGACTTTGGAAGTTCTCATTCCCGCCTGATGTTGAATCGCTCCGGAAATCGCAATTGCGATATAAAGGTTAGGGGATACTGTTTTTCCTGTTTGACCGACTTGTTCTGAGTGGGGGCACCACCCGAGGTCGACAATTGCACGGGAAGCGCCGACCGCCCCACCGAGGACTTCTGCAAGCTTATTCCGAAGCTCCAGATGTTCCGGTCCTTTTAATCCTCGGCCTCCAGACACGATAATGGAGGCTTCGGTTAGTTCCACTTTTCCTTGGGTAGTGGAAATCTCTTCTTTCACCGTAGAGAGGGGGTTCTGATCGAAAGAAAGGGCTTCTATCGTCGCTTCCCCACCCTCCTCTTCTGCGGCGAAGAGGTTGGGTCGAAGCGTATAGACCCCTTGAGCCCCTTTCAGGCGGACCGTGATAAATTGTCGTCCAGCGTAGACGGGTCGAGTTGCGAGAATCTGTCCTTCCTCTATTTCTAGAGCGGTACAATCAGAAGCGATACCTGTATCGAGCATGGCGGCGACCGTAGGACCAAGATCTTTTCCCATGGCGGTTGCTGCAATCAGGATCGCAGAGGCCTCCATCTTTTTTGCGGCCTCTGATACCGCCTGTGCGTACACTTCTGGCGAGTAGAGAGTGAGGTTCTCATTCTCTACGGTATATACTTTCTGTGCCCCGTATGTGCCCAGAGAGGTGGCTGTATCGGAGAGATTCCCTCCGATAACGATGGCGTGCGCTTCTCCTCCGAGAGTTTTCGCGAGACGTTGTCCCTCGGAAACCGCTTCTAGGCTCGGCTTTTTTACCTTTCCACCCCGGATTTCAACAAAGACTAATACGTTTTTTCCCATCATATCACCTTCGCCTCTTCTTGAAGGGCCCGAATTAACTCCGGAATCGCATCGACCCCTTCTCCGACGATACGACCGGCTGGCCGTTCTGGAGGAGGTGTCATTCGGACGACTTCGAGATGCGCTTCTACAGAAGGAGCGTCTCGTTTCTCAATCGTTTTCTTCTTTGCTGCCATAATTCCCTTTAGAGAGGGGTATCGGGGCTCGTTCATTCCTTTTTGTGCCGAAAGGATGCACGGAAGGGGTAATTCCATGATTTCTTCTCCCCCTTCGATCTGTCGGTGGCAAACGAGTTTTCCTTCGCCTACCTCTGCTTTGGTTACCACAGAAGCTCTCGGAATTCCGAGTCGATGTGCAACCATGGCAGGAACGCCCCCGGCATCACTATCTATGGCCTGTTTGCCAAAGAGAATTAAGTCTCCGTTTAGTTCTTTTAGAACAGTGGCAAGAATTTCGGCCGTTGCGGCTCCATCGAAGGGGTTTCCTCCTTGGATGAGAACGCCGCGGTCTATACCCATTGCAAGAGCTTTCCGAAGAATTGTCTCGTTTCCCTCTGGATCGAGAGTAACGCCGATTACTTCTCCTCCCTGCTTATCGCGGATTTGGAGAGCTTCTTCGATCGCAAACTCATCGTATGGGTTAATGATGTACTCAATTCCCTGGGGATCGATAGAGGTTCCCTGAGAGTCGGGTTTCAATTTTGCTGTGGTGTCCGGAACCCTTTTCAGGCAGACGATAATATTCATGGTGAAGTTATCCGAATGAAAGTCAAGACATTATAGAAATCCGACCCTTCTAGGCAAGCAAAAGGGGGGGGGGAGCCCCAGATTATAAAAAAGCGCAGTGTGTGCATGGTGGCGGGTAGAATGAGGTGCACACACTGCGCCAAGAGTTAACTGTTTTTCTTAGATTCGACGAACCTTAAAAATACCAAGTCCGAGAATCATCAGGCCGAGCATGAGGATCGATGAGGAGAAGTTGCCTCCTACGATCGAACCACCACAGTTCGAACCACTGCCGCCTGCGGCAGGAGCATTTTGAACGGATCCAGCGACTTCTCCCTTGCCTCCGTTAGTAACGTCAGCGGAGATGACGAGGTCGTCAATGAACCAACCAGCGTAGTCATTGTCGTAGTCGTCGTTAGAGTCGAATCCGAATTCGATGGCGATGGTTCCCCATGTCGGATCGAGCTGAATGGAATGAGTGTGCCAGGTTCCCATTTCCGCGCAGTCCCCAACCAGAACAGAAGCGTTGGTCGTTCCGAGCTTCTCTTCCAGAACAGGAGCCTGTGCTCCAATCGACTTAATCCGAAGGGTTCTCCAGTCTCCGTACGTAAAGGCCGCGTCTGCAGCGCCCGCTTCCACTTCATAGTTGCACTGGAAGGTAAGGGTGGCTGAGAGGGCTTCCGAGATGTTGATCTCCGGGGAGACCGCATCGGCGGAATTCGCAAGACTGTTGTCGTAGTTCGTTCCGTTGTTGTAGTTCAGACTGTTTGGTCCACTCACAAATGCGTCTGCGTTGACAACCGTTGTCGGAGCTCCGTCGGCGTCCCATTTTAGGTCCGCGGCGCCACCGAGGGTCCACTCGGAAGTGGTCGGGGTGTCAAAGTTCTGCTCGTAGAGGTTGACGGTTACAATCGCGTTGGCATCACCGTTTCCGTTGGTGCCGTTTCCGTTCGTACCGTTTCCGTTCGTACCATTTCCGTTGGTGCCGTTTCCGTTTGCATTGCCCGGTCCGGTAACAACAGAGTTAGGGTCAATTCCGGTGACTTTTACGTCATCGATCGCCCAGCCGGCGGTGTTGTTGTACATCCCGTCGACGGAATCGAAGTAAAACTCAACCGTGATCGCTCCCCAGTTGGGATCGAGCGTCAAGGAATGCTGGTGCCAAGTTCCAGCCGTTCCACATGCTCCGAGAAGAGCGGAAGGGTTGGCGCTTCCGAGCTGCTCATCGACGAGGGCCGAAGGAGCGCCGGTGCCAAAGATCCGAATCCGACGAATATCATAGTTGGTTTCGTCTTCCGAATCGTAGTTGCACTGGAACGTCATCGTTGTGTTGGTGTAGTCGGTCAGGTCAAAAGCGGGCGAAAGAGCCGCAGCAGAGTTGCCCTGTCCGTTGTCGTCATAGTCGACATCATTGTTATAGTTGAGGCTGTTGGGGCCACTGACAAACGATCCGCCTGGGAAAGTGGAAGGCGTGTCATCTGAATTCCAGGCGACATTTGCTCCTCCGAGGTTCCAGGAGGCCAGAGTGGCCGGATCATCGAACGAAGATTCGAAGATCGTAACGGTGTTCCCCGAGCTTGGAGGAAGGGTACCGTTAGGGTTGCTGGAAATGTCTACACCGATGTTCAAGCCAATGATCTGGCCGTTTGCCACACCCGAAGAAAGGGGGGAGGCGTCGATGTAGGACTGGGAGTTAACCCAGGTTTCCATGCTTGTGGTGGAGCCGTAGTTTACGAGTCCTGTGTAGAACTGCGTAAGCGGCTGAGAATCGGAGTTATCACTCGCGTCGCTGTTCGCGTGTGTCGATTCTGTTCCACTGAAGACCACCTGGAGAACTCCATCAATTTCTTTTGTGATGGCATAGTCCAGCCAGTTGTAGCAATCCATCTCTCCTTCGCCGAATCCAAAGATGGAGAACCCGGTGGCGTAGGAATAGGAAACACCAACAACGGTGCTTGTCCAGAGAACAAAATTGCTCCCTCCCGGTGCGTCAAACTTTACATTGACGGTGCCTTCCATAGCCTGGTCGAGGCTTCCGGGAAGAATTGAAACTCCAGCAGCTGTTGTGCTGGAAAAAACGCCTACGTCCCCTGTTGGGCCGGCGTATCCGATGGAAGCTCCGATCAGAGACCATTCGGTGTCTGAAGTTACAGAGCTTGGATCTGTGGTAACGGTTTGCGTAACGTTTCCGGTAGCAAAGCCGGAAAAGGCTACCAAACCAACCAGTACAATCCCCAATTTGCGTATCACGGTGCCACTCCTCCTAGAAAGTAAAAAATTCAATATGGTCCAAGAAAATAGAAAACTAGTTCACCTGGAATTCATCTTTGGTTGTCCAAACCCGAAGACGTTCCATCAGTACATTTCGAGCGGGAGACTCTTTCATCTCCCCAGCAATTACAGTCAGTTTTTTTGTGGCGCTATCTCCCCCTTTGGTCAGAGCAATCCCAACAAAGGCGTCCATCATTTCAGGGGTGTTTTCGGATGCGATTGCGTTGTACACCGGTTCGGTGTTTCCGGCAGAGAAGAGTGCGTCCGCCGCTTGCCAACGAAGGGTGGTGGAAGAGGCGGAATTATTCAGGGTGTTCTCGACCACTTCTGTTGCCTTTTCATCCTGGGTCAATTTGGTGATTTCCTGGAAAAGGGTGGGATGGGCAGCCTGTTCTTTCAGGTTTAATCCCGAATAGAGTTCAATCAAGCTTCCGGATGGATCTTCTGTATATTTGGCGAGAGCGGTGTACAGGTTGATGGAGAGGCCTCGAACGGCGAGATCGGTAGAATTGATCCCGTTGGAAGCTTCCGTCAAAAGTTGATCGGCAAAGGTCTGGTCACTTTCAAGCGTATCCGCATATTTTGCGAGGAGGCTTCCAAGGACGGTTCTTTGTACCGGATCGGTTTCGCCTTCAAAGAGGGCAACAATATTCCCGAAAGGAACGTCCATCGTTTTCTGGAGAAGAAGGGCGTTGAGGCTTGCAAGCACCTCGTCTTTTACTCCAGAAGAGAGAAGTTCGAGAAGGATTGTTTGTGCTTCTTTTCCACCGACCGCTCCGAGTGCCGCAATGACCTGAGTGCGAACTTGAGGGGCGGTTTCGGATTCAAGCGCGTTTCGTAGGGTTTCGAGAGCAAGAGCCTGATCCGCCCGAGCAATCATCGCGAAGATGAAATTCCTCCGGGAAAGGTCCGTTTCGGTTTCCAAGTAGGCCAGAACGACT
Organism: uncultured Planctomycetales bacterium; assembly: GCA_964424925.1. Lineage (GTDB taxonomy): Bacteria > Planctomycetota > MHYJ01 > MHYJ01 > JACPRB01 > CAYRLD01. Next base: position 1,855 of record CAYRLD010000083.1, on the reverse strand, counting down.
TTCCGAAGAATCTCGCTATTCATAGAAGAAAGCGCTTTTAGAAGATACCCGTTTTTGTGTGCATCCCGTGTGGTGGCGACGAATGTGGTTTTCCACGCTTCGAGTAGAAGCCACGCGGCTTGTTCCGTTCCTAGATTGGCCAAATTTTGTGCTGCAATAGATCGAATCGCTTTGTCGAGAACCTGTTCAACCGCTGCGCGAGCAAGGGTCGGGGCGTCACTCATTTTAGTGAAGTAGAGAACGATCTGTTTTTGAAGGGTTGTTGAAATCTTCTGCCCAAAGAGAACCGTTTGAAGGGGGCCATTTGCAGAAGTCACTTCATATTTGGTCAATAGTTTCACAGAGATACTCTTGACTTCATCCGGAAGCCCCGATTGCACAAGGGCGAGGGCGAAAGGAGCAATCTCTTTGGTCGCCACCTTTTCCAAGGCGAGGGCACCGATCGTTTGTTCATCTTTGTCGGCAGATTCCAGGATCAATTCCGCAAGGATCCTTTGGATGGAAGAGCCGTGATCGGTGACTTTATCCATCAGGTCCTTTACGTTCTTCGCGTCCCGCTCCCGGTACGCCTGGGCTGCTTGGCGAATGAGGCCTCGAATCTCCTTCCGGAGGTCAGACTTCTCTGATCCGGAAAGGTCGTTGGCGAGTGCGCGGAGAGTTTCTCCTTGCACCTGAGGCTGCGTTCCCTTCTCGATTCCGGTTTTTGGTTCCGGAAGTCGAGAGTTCTGGGCCCTGTCTCTCTGAGACAGAGCCCAGACAAGGATCGCGGCCCCCACAACGCCGCCGATGATTAACGGTACTACTCGACGCATTTCCTTGGACTCCAAATTTTATAACGCAGTGCGCCATAGGTGGCGGGAGTATAGAGGGGATGACGCACCGCGTCAAGTTCTAAATTGAATTCTCTGTAGTCCCTGTTTTCCGGGTCCTTATCGAGATGACCAGGAGGATCATTCCGAAGAGGAACACCGGCAAGATTATTGAAGCGGAAGAATCGGAGACAACCGATCCGCCGCAATTTCCACTACTTCCGCTGCCACTGGAGGCAGGAGCATTGCTTACACTTCCCATGACTTCCCCACCGGTGGTTCCGTTTACGGATTCAACCATGACCGAGAGGTCGTCGATCGCCCAGCCGCCATACTCGTTGTCCACCTCATCTCCTGAATCGAAGGAGAATTGAATGGAGACGGCATTCCAAGATGGATCAAGCAAGACCGTATGGGTATGCCACGTTCCCATGTCGGCACAGTTGCCCACTTCGGGAGAGGCATTCGTAGTTCCGAGTTTGGCTTCTAAAACAGGTACGGCTGTTCCTGTTGAGAAGACTTTTAAGGTGCGATGGTCTCCAAACGTGAAGGAGGCGTCAGAGGCACCCATTTCTACTTCGTAGTTACAAGCGAAGGTGAGCGTTGCTGCGAGAAAGCCACCGAGGGCAATTTCCGGGGAGTGGGCAATTCCGCTGTTCCCCGCGCCATTGTCGTAATCGGTTCCATCGTTATAGTTCAAGCTATTGGGTCCCGAGACAAATGCGCCTCCGGGAAGTGTGCTCGGGGTATCATCCGCAGCCCAGGTTATATCCGAAGTTCCGGCTGCAAGAGGGGTGCTCGTTCCATTTGCATCTTCAAAGAACCATCCAGCGATTTGAGCTGCATCATCAAACTGGGTCTCATAAATCGCAAGAATGACCGGACCGGTGTTTCCACCCGTCGTACCACCTGTGGTTCCCCCCGTCGTACCACCCGTGGTTCCGCCTGTGGTTCCGCCGGTCGTTCCACCCGTGGTTCCGCCGGTCGTACCGCCTGTAGAACTCGTTGCAGAGACGAGAACTTCATCGATCGCCCAGCCGGCGAAG
>CAYRLD010000082.1:0-8503 GCA_964424925.1 uncultured Planctomycetales bacterium | reverse complement strand
ACGCCTTTTTAAGGGGGAAGAGAAGCGGTTTCATTTCCGCAAGCAGGTCGATGTTTCAAAGGAGGAGGGGACGGAATCATGAGTGGACTAGATCGGGTACAGATTCTCGGAACGGGGGGCTGGGGGACAGCGGTCGCGATTCTTCTTGCGAAGCAAGATCGGCCCGTTTCTCTCTGGGGTCGGTCGCAAGAATTTCTCCAGGAGATGCAGGAGTCAGGGGAGAATGCAAAGTATCTTCCTGGGGTTCCGATTCCCGAGGCGCTTCAATTTGGTCTCGATCCGAATGCGGATCTCTACGTAGAAGCGATTCCTACTCAGCACATACGGAATATTCTGGGAGGTCTTTCTCTGGGGGCGGCTCCAGTGATCTCTCTTTCGAAGGGATTGGAAGTCGGAACGCAACTTCGCCCGACCGAGATTATTCAGGATGTTCTTGGCGAACGAACCTGCGGGGTTCTTTCCGGTCCCAGTCATGGGGAGGAGGTCGCCCGTGGATTGCCTGCGACGTTGGTGGTCGCCTCTGACGAGCAGAAGTTTTCTGATGCGGTTCAAGAGCGGTTTATGGGGGAGACCTTTCGGGTATATACCTCGACGGATGTCGTCGGGGTGGAACTCGGAGGAGCCCTTAAGAATGTGATCGCTATTGCCGCAGGAACGTGTGACGGTCTCGGTCTTGGGCAGAATGCGAAAGCGGCTCTTCTTACTCGGGGAATTGTTGAGATTGCACGACTCGGAAAGGCGCTCGGCGCCGAATGGGATACCTTTTTCGGAGTTTCCGGGGTTGGGGATCTGATCACAACGTGTGAAAGTCCGTACGGAAGAAATCTTCGTGTCGGACGGGAACTCGGGTCGGGTAAGACGATTAAAGAGGTTCTCGCTTCCATGGCGGCGGTTCCGGAAGGGGTCTGGACCTGCCGGGTCGCTCTGGAGGTCTCCCGGGAACAAGGGATCGATATGCCGATCACCGAACAGGTGGTGGCGATCATTGAAGAGGGGAAAGATCCACGACTCGCTGTTCGTGATCTGATGAAACGGGATCCCAAGCCGGAGCGGGAAGGCTAGCGATTTTCTGCTTTCCCTGGATCCGGAAGTTTGATGTCGGGCAATTCGGTCATCGAGACCGCCTGGTGTGGTGGCATGATAACCCCGCACGAAATCATCGTTCTCATCGCTTCCTCGACGGTGATGGGAAGGGGAATGACCTGTTCGCGGGGCACGAAGACGACAAATCCGGTGAAGGCCATCGGGGCGGTCGGAAGAAAGACTCCGAGCATCTTCTTGTCGGTCGCTTCATTTAAATGACGGAATCCGTGGGAGACAGGGAATCCGATTGAATAGGTTCCATCGGTCGGAAAGGGAACCGCAACCACCGCTTTGAATTCAAGTTTATCCTCTCCCTTGAAGAAGAACTCCGTGAACTGTTTTGCGTACGGGTAGATGACTTTGATCAGCGGAAGCTTCGCAAGAATCTTCTTCTCCGTGAAGAGAACGATCTTCTTTCCGAAGAAGGTGGCCACCAAGGTTCCGATGACGAAAATAAACCCAAAACCGAGGACCAGTCCCAGTTCATCCGCCCACTCGATGATTTTTCCTAGGGTCCAATGGCGAATCCCCAGGTCGTTGATGATGCCTACGCCCCATTTGACGATCGATCCCATCGGCTCGGCGATGTATTCCACGAGCAGATTATAGATCCACAGAAGAACGAAGACCGTCATCAGTGTCGGGAGGAGCGCCGCAAGCCCTTTGGCAAACATCTTCTTCATTGAAGAGTATATCGGTCATCTACATCTCATGATGCAGCCCTGAGGCGTAGGAATTTTTGATAGAAATCGGAAATGATCTAGGGTGTTTTGGCTGGTTCTATTTCGGGTAGGTGGTAGAGTCGCCGTTTCATTCGTTCTTCCCGGGTATCATCTTTGGCGATGTCGATGCCGAACCAGCCGAGAAGGAAGTCGACGAATTCACCGAGCGAAAATCCGAGGTCGAGTCCGAAGACGAGAACAAAAGCGCTCACCTCAAGGTCGAACCAGTGCAGAATCGTGCGTTTCCGGGATCCGTTTCCGGTGAGAGAGGGGAGGAGGATCCAGGATCGTTCTTGGACCGACTGGTGATCTTTCCACCACCAGACAAAATCGGAGCGGGTCTCTTCAAGTTGATAGACATAACTAAGGGCAAACGGTTCGTCGGTGAGCCCGAGAAAGAGGCTCATGGGGAGATGAATCTCGGCCCAGTCACGGCTTTCTTGCTCGATCATGTAGGTTGTGCCATACCGATGAACCCCTTTCTGACCAATTCCGATATCAGCCAGTTCTCCCACTTTGACACTCGCTTCAAGTCCCAGGCCACCGGTCTCGAGATTGAGTCTCCACATATCGCCAAAATCAGAGGCGCGTTTCGACATGTAGCTACAACTGGTCGAACTGATAGATAGGAGGAGTAAGACGAAAAGGGTTCCTCTCACGGGGTAATTAACGCCTTGGATCGCTTTTCCCAGACCCACATCGAATGGCGTTCCCGTTCTGTCGGACTATCGTCATCTGCGATATCGATCCCGACCCAACCGAGAAGGAAGTCGACCCATTCTCCGAGAGAGAATCCAAATTGAAATCCGACGATCAAGGCAAGGACGTTCACCTCAAAATCGAAGTAGTGGATATCCGATCTGCGGAGATCTCCCTGGTAGAGTCCCCCCGGAAAGAGGGTATAGCACCGGTGTTTGGCGACCCCTTCTTCCATGTCCATCTCAAAAGAGTGGATGTTGCTATCATCCGGGTCGATCATTGTGTTGATAATCGAGAGGGGGAAATGGTCTTCGTACCGGTATCCCGAATCAAACGAGCCGTATACGAATCCGAAGGAGTATTGGTGGCTCGATCCAATTCCGAAGTGAAGGAGTTCCCCTGTTTGAAAGTCGACCTGCAGCCCGAGGCCCGCTTTCGCTTCGAGACGCCAAACGTCGGCAAAATCCTGAAACCGTGCGCGAGAATAGGCGCATCCGGTTATGGGAACGAGGAGAAGAATCAGCAGTAGACGTCGAAGAGAACTGGTGAAGCCCATCAATTTTTCTCCCGTGGCACTCGAATTTTGTAACCCGACTTTCCCAGTAGGTATGCCAAGCTCTCAATAAATCTTACCCGGGGTCAATGAATTGTAAAGAAGTTCGACGTTAGGTCGTGGATGTTTCGAAGTCGCAAACGAGAGGGAAATGGTCGGAGGCGGTTTTTGTCTCCGCCGTACGAAGCACTTCGATGTTCGATACTCGTTTCGCCATCGGTTCTGTTGCAAACATATAATCGAGTCTCATGTGGGTGGTATGAAAAGGGGATCCCACATCGGTCGGGATCGTCCACCCCGGGTCTTTTGGATGTTGGGTTCGAAAGAGGTCCGTGAATCCCGCATACTCGAGGAGGGCGAGGGCTCGGGAGTCAAATTCCTTTGGATGGTCTGTATCCCGAATATGTCGGGCCAGGATGCGCGGAGGAAGTTTCCAGAGGGATTCATGAACTTCGTCGGAGGGAGAGAACGAATTGAAGTCTCCCATGAGAATCACATTCTTATCCGCATGGGCTTCCCGGGATATGTGCCTGGTTTCCGAGAGTCTTGCTTCCGGGTCAAAGGGGTTCAGGTGAACGCCCAGAACCAGGAGATCCCCGATCGGGGTCTGTACCTGTGCGCTAAGGCATCCGTGGTAGAAGATCTGTTTATGGATCGCCTCTACCGAGGTAATCGTGATGGGATCTTTTGCCAACAGAGCAAGATGGAAGCCTGCAGGGGCTTCGATCATCTCCCCTTTCATTCCGAGTTTCTTCTGCCACATCTGGAAAGGATCTTTTGTTGGAGAAGTGAAGCCGCACGCTTCGGTAAGGAGGAGGAGGTCTGGGTTCAGATCTTCGAGGATCCCGAGGAGTTTCTCCTGTCGATCTCCGCCCGCTTCGTTAATGCCTCCGTCCCAGATATTGTAGCTGACAATTCGCACAAGGCCCTCTACGGATTTTCCGTTGCATACCGGACCGTTAATTCCTGATCGTATTTAAGATAATCGTTTTTAAGAACGAGAACGATTCCTATCTCGGTATTTCCGGGAGTTTTTACGGTCAGAAGAATTCCTTGTCCGCTCGGCTCTTCCTTTGCGAAGCGGTAATCCCGGAATTCCCGATAAATGCTGCCTTCCTTTAACTTTCTCTCTAGTCGGTCCAGGAACAGAATCTTAGGTTTCATCTGCCGAAGATCTTTATCCCCGTCCCCGGTCCACCGGACATTGTTGAATTCTTTCAGAAGGGCGTTTTTCTTGTTTTCCGAGTAGTATCCGTTCTGAATCTCCTGGCTCAACTTATTCTCGAGCATGAGTTGCGTATTTTTAGACATCATATCCCAGAGGGTCGAAGCTTCTTTCTCTTTGATCGCCTCTTGGAATTTCTTGAGGAACTCTTTTCCTGTGGTGGCTTTTGAACTTCCGCTGCAGGCAACGAGCAGGAAAGGAATTGCCAGGGGGATGATTCGGGCAAGCATTCAGTTCTCCTCAGGATTCGGTCTGCCTTTAGTATACCCCGACAACGCGGCCGGGAAAAAAGAAAGGCGTTCTCTTTTGAGAACGCCTTCTTTCTATATTCTTTTCAGTCGCAAACTTGCGACCCGCAGTTAGCGGCCGGAGCCTCAGCCTCCGCCTCCGCAGCCACTGCTTCAGCCACCCTTGCTTCAGCCACCGCCTCCAGATTTCTTTTTCGCCGGAGAAGTCCAAACAAGGTTAATTGTCGCCTCGCCTGCGGCTTTCATCAGGTCGCCGAGATTGAGTCCCTTTGCGGTGACATCAAAGGAGAGCGTGCCTTTGCCGATCGCTCCCTTTCCGACAGAGCGGACACCCTTGAGACCGTTGATCGACTTGGCCATTCCCTTTTCGCCCGAGGTGGTTTCTACGCGGAACTTTCCGTCGAGCGAGCTCTTTCCGTTGTCGAGCTCCATCTCTCCTCCCGCCTTTGCCACCGCCGCGGAAATATCGGAGAGCCGAAGGGTGAGCGGTTTCTTGTCCTGTTTCATCAGGATCGTCACCGTTCCGTCTTTGCCCGCGAGGACATCGTCGATGGAGGCGAGAGCCCGAAGGTTTTTTTCGAGGGATCCTCTGTCGCGGGCAGAGTCGACCCCTTTTACCTTAAGTTTGATCCGAGGTGCGCCGTCCTGTGCTGGTGCATTTGCCAGAAGCAGAACGCTCGCCACCACTGCGAGAAAACTCATGGATATCCTCCTACCGAACGATTCGTGTGCGCCATCCCCTCTACAAGATGATGCTCCGCATATTATACGTATCAAAACCTGTTCCGTGCCAGAAATCTTCGGTACACTTCGGTGGAAATTTCAAATGCAGATGCCTGCCCCCAATCGACGCACTTTCCTGGGATGGATTCTGGGTCTTCCCGGAGTTAGCTTTCTCTCAAGCTGTATTCCTTTCCGGAGGTCGACTCTCCCTCTGGACCTTCTCTCCGTCGTCTGTTCGCAGATTCTGCCTTCGGATGACGGTCCGGGGGCCAAAGAGGCTGGTGTGGCCGAATACGTCCGGAAGTCCCTTTCCGGGGATCATGCACGGCTGCGTCCTTTGATTGAGGAAGGGCTCTCCCGGCTCGACCGACTTGCCCGGCGGGAGTGGGGCGCTTCCTATGTTCGCCTTTCCTCAGCTGACCAGGATCGAATTCTCCGGTTTGTTCAAAAAGGGGGCGAGGATTCCGGTTCTTTTCAAGGGGGATCCTTTGTTCATCGCCTGATCGAACTCTCGCTCGAAGGATTTCTCGGAGACCCCGTTCATGGCGGGAACCGAAACGAAGCGGGATGGAAATATATAGGGTTGGATGTCGAAGGTCCCCGTCCGGGTCAATGCGGGGAGAAGCATCACTGATGTACGACGTCTGTATTATCGGCAGCGGCGCCGGAGGGGGCGCGATGGCGTACGCACTCTCTCGGGGTGGGATGCGCGTGCTCGTTCTCGAAAAGGGACCGTGGTATACCGAAAAAGATTTTGTTCACGATGAGATCAAAACGGTTCGTCGTAATTTCTTTACCCCTTCTCCGGAACACGAGCCACACATGCTCGATGGAGAGCGCAGCAGCATGGGATGGATTGCCTGTTGTGTCGGGGGAGGAACGGTGCACATGGCAGGATATTTTTACCGTCTTCATCCGGATGATTTTCGAATGGAGAGCCGGTTCGGATCGCATTCGGGGATCTCGCTTGCCGACTGGCCGTATTCGTACGAAGAGTTGGAGCCGTACTATACGGAAGTCGAACAGGTAATCGGAATTTCAGGGCAGGCGGGTGCGAATCCATTTGAAGGGGCTCGGTCCAGGCCGTATCCGCTTCCTCCGATGGTAGATCATCCGATGGCGGCATGGATCGACCGGGCGGGAAAGAAATTGGGGTTCCATACTTATCCCTCTCCCCGGGCGATTATCTCCCGCAATTACGGAGGGCGAAAGGCGTGTGTCTATTGCCACTTCTGTGGAAGTTATGGCTGCGAGGTGGGGGCGAAATCGAGCAGTCTCTCGAGCTTTCTTCCCTTGGCGCAGAAGACCGGAAAGTGTGAGATCCGCTCCGGTTGTATGGTACGCGAAATCGAGGTCGATAAGGATGGTCGGGCGACCGGTTGTGTCTACATCGATCCTCAAGGGAAAGAGCACCGAGTCGAGGCGTCGATCGTTTGCGTGAGCGCATCGGGCATAGAGTCTGCGCGGTTGTTGCTGATGTCAAAATCGAACCTCTTTCCCGATGGGCTTGCGAATGGTTCGGGGTTGGTTGGAAAGAATCTTCAGTTCTCGGTCTTCTCGGCCGGAAGGGGAACCTTTCCCTACTCTGGGGATCCGATCCTGAAGAACAAGCACCCTTTTCTCGGTCGGTCGATGCAGGACTACTACTTCCTTCCGGAGGGGGTCTCCGATCTTCCGAAAGGAGGGACGATTCGTTTCGGTTTTCCCCATTCGAATCCGATCTTTACCGGGCTTCGTCTCTCTCACAGGGATGCTCCACAACTCTGGGGTCAGGCATTGAAAGACGAGATGAAGAAGTATTGGAAGGAAGAGAAGACGGTCGAATTCGAGACCTTCGCCGATTTCCTTCCCAATCCGGGAACCCGAATGGATCTCGATCCCAAGGTTCGTGATCAATGGGGGCTTCCCGTTGCCCGCCTTCAGATTCGGTCTCCCGAGCATCACCGCAAAGCGGGAGAATTCCTGCAGAAGAAAGGGCTGGACGTTCTCAAGGAAGCGGGCGCGGCAGAGGTGTACGCCGAGACGGTCGGCGGGGTGACCGGTCACCTGGTACAGGGAACGTGCCGGGCGGGAAAAGATCCCAGGAAGAGTGTTCTCAATGAAGATTGTCGCGCGCATGAAGTTCCGAATCTTTATGTGGTCGACGGATCCTTTCTTCCGACTTCCGGCGGGGTGCCGACGACGCAGACGATCATGGCGAACGGATTGAGAACCGCGGCACGGATTCTCAAGAAGTAGAGAAGAACTTTCCGAGAGCTTCGTTCACTTCTTCCGGCGCTTCCTGTTGTGTCCAATGGCCACACTGATCGATGTATTGAATGGAGAGCGGGGCCTCCACAAGGGGGTCGAGCTTGTGTGTCATTTCGATGCCGAGGAAGGGATCGTCTTTGCCCCAAAGCAGCAACCCTGGAACGCGAATCGGTTCGTCCGGAAGAGGCGTCCGTTTCCGGGCCGATCGGTAGTAGGCGAGCGCTCCTTTGGCGGCTCCCGGTTTCAGGATCGCTTCCCGAAAGACATTCAGCTCTTCCCGATGGAAAGAATCTTTCCGGGTGGCTCCGGAGAGAAAGACCCTCGGAATGATCGCCCCCTCTTTCTTGGTCAGCCGTCTTTCGGGGAAGAAGGGAAGCTGGAAAAAGAAGATATACCAAGACCGGCGCAACTGCCGGAAATTGGTCATCACTTCCCGAAGGAGTATCTCAGAAGGGGGGCAGTTGAGAACCGCATATTTCTTCACCACATCAGGATGGCGCCGTACGAGATCCCAGGTGATCGCGCCTCCCCAGTCGTGTCCGGCGACGAATGCTTCCTCATATCCGAGCGCGGGGATCAATTCGGCCGCATCTTGGGAGAGGGTTGCCAGGTCGTATCCAGACTTTGGTTTTTCGGAATCCCCGTATCCACGGAGGTCGGGTGCGACGCAATGGAATCGGTCGGCGAACGCTTCGAGTTGATGGCGCCAGGAGTACCAACATTCCGGGAAGCCGTGGAGCATCAGAAGGAGGGGGGCTTTCGGGTCGCCGGTCGCAGCAACATGAAACTCAATCCCGTTCGCCTTGACGGTTTGATGTCGTACCTCGTTCATTTCGGGCGAGATGGTAACAGGCGAAGCGGGGCCGGGCAAGAAGCCCGACCCCGCGTGGTTATCCTCTTTCGCGCCACTCCTTGGCTAACAGTCCATATCGCAGGGCGTCCCAGTAGCGGCCGTCGTAGAAGCGGGCCTCCCGGAGCCGACCCTCCTTCTGAAAACCGA
>CAYRLD010000081.1:0-8636 GCA_964424925.1 uncultured Planctomycetales bacterium | reverse complement strand
TCCTTTTCCACCAATGACGGTGGTTCGTTCTTTTTCGACCTTAACCTGCTTGGCTCCGCCAAGATGGGCCATCTTGACCCCTTCAAAGGTAAGTCCCGTCTCTTCCGAAATGACTTCACCTCCGGTAAGGATCGCCATGTCTTGAAGCATCGCTTTGCGCCGATCTCCAAAGGCAGGCGCCTTCACGGGAACAACCTTGAGAACTCCCCGCAGACGATTTACGAGCAGTGCAGAGAGCGCCTCCGATTCGACTTCTTCCGCAATAATACAGAGGGCTTTCCCCGTCTGAACGACCAGTTCAAGAACAGGAACGAGATCCTTCACCGAGGTAATTTTCCGATCGGTCAAAAGAATGTACGGGTCATCAAATTCAGCCGTGAGGGTGTCCGCTTTATTCACAAAATGGGGAGAGAGATAGCCCTTATCGAACTGCATTCCCTCCACAAAATCGAGAGTGGTCTCTACCCCTTTGGAGTCCTCAACGGTAATGACCCCCTCTTTCCCGACCTTCTGCATCCCATCGCCAATCATCGAGGCCACATCCTCATCATAGTGGGACGCAATAAAGGCGACCTGCTTGTAATCCGCTTTTCCCTCTACAGGACGGGATCCTTTTTTAATTTCCGCTATGGCAGCCTCTACCGCAGATTCAATCCCGCTCTGAAGGTGAGCCGGGTTCGCTCCTGCTGTGATATTTTTCAGCCCTTCCGTGTAGATAGCTTCCGCAAGAACCACCGCTGTTGTCGCTCCATCACCCGCTTCATCATTGGTCTTGTCGGCAACAGAATTTCCCAAGCGAGCCCCTACGTTCTCAAAAGGATCTTCCAGTTCCACTTCTTTCGAAATCGAAACACCATCGGAAGTCGCTTCGGGAGCCCCGACCATTTTATCGAGAATCACGTTTCTTCCACTCGGTCCGAGGGTCACCTTGACCGTCTGAGCTAGTTTCTGGAGGCCAATAAGAACTTTCCGACGACCTTCGTCATCAAACATAAGTTGCTTCGCCATGATGTATTCCTTTTATCGTGAAGAGTAGGGTTTCAAAAAAAGCGGGGCTTATTCCACAACACAAAGGATGTCGTTTTCAGAGACGATTTTGAATTCATCTCCGCCCAACTTCACCTCAGTTCCGGCATATCGACCAAAGAGGACCCGATCCCCTTCTTTGACCGTGGGCTCTACGACGCGTCCATTAGAAAGGGTCTGGCCTTTTCCTACCGCCATAACCTCTCCTTGGGTCGGCTTTTCCTTTGCCGTATCGGGAAGAAGAATGCCACCAGACGTCTTTTCTTCGGCATCCAACTGCTGAATAACAACATGATCACCAAGGGGTCTCAGTTTCATCAGATCATCTCCTCTTTAATACATGGGAGCCGCACCGGGCTCCTGGGCTCCAAGTGATTCCTCTTGCTCAGGAAGCTCACTTATAAGACATTCCGTTTGAAGAAGGCAGGAAGTAACACTCGCTGCATTAAGAAGTGCATGACGAGCCACCTTCACCGCATCGAAAATACCCGCTTCTTTCAAATTGCAGACTTTGAGATTTTCGGCATCAAATCCGAAATCTTCCCCTTCCGAGAGAACCTTTTTCATCGTGACCGAAGGCTCTGCACCCGAATTGGAAACGAGAAGGCGGAAGGGAGCCTCAAGCGCATCATAAACGATTTTCGCGCCAGAAGCGGAATCGCCTTTCAGTTTCAGATCTTTGAGGACCTCTCGTGCGTGAAGATACGAAACTCCTCCACCCGGGATCACGCCCTCTTCGAGTGCGGCGCGGACCGAATGCAGTGCGTCTTCGACGCGAGATTTTCTTTCTTTCAAAACCGTTTCGGTTGCCCCACCAACATCGATCTGAGCAACCCCTTCGGCCATACGGGAGAGCCGTTCCTGCAATTTCTCCCGGTCATAATCAGAATCGCTCTGTTCAAATTCACGACGAATCTGAGCGCAACGCGCCTCAACAGCGGACTCGCTGCCCGCCCCTTCTACGATGGTCGTAAAATCGGCGTCCACTTTTACTCGCTTTGCCGTACCGAGGTCTTCCAGAACGATCTTTTCTAGGTCAATTCCAAGGTCCTTATAGATCGCCTTTCCTCCCGTCAGGATCGCAATGTCTTCCAACATCGCTTTTCGGCGATCCCCGTACCCAGGAGCCTTCACGGCACAGGTCCGAAGGATTCCACGCAGTTTATTGACCACCAGCATGGAGAGCGCTTCACCATCCACATCCTCTGCAATAATGAGAAGGGATCGTTTCTGTTCAGAGACCTTCTCAAGAAGAGGAATCAACGGAGTCACACTCGAAAGTTTATCTTCATGAATTAGAATAAGCGGATTATCCAGAATCGATTCGACCGAAGTGCGATCCGTTACGAAGTGAGGCGAAAGGAATCCACGATCAAACTGCATTCCCTCCACAATACGGACCTCGGTATCGATCCCCTTTCCTTCTTCGATCGTAATTGCGCCGTCTTTTCCTACCTTGGAAAAGGCTTCGCCGAGCATTTTTCCGACCGCTTCATTTCCACCGGAAGCAATTTGACCAATCTGGGATAGCCGATCGGTCTCTTTAACGGTGACCTCCTCCGCCCGTCGAGTCAATTCCTCGGCGACCGCTTTCGCGGCATCCTGGATCCCACGAGCAATAGAGACAACACTGACTCCGGCGGTGACATACCGTAACCCTTTCATATAAAGGGCTTCCGCCAGAACTGTGGATGTGGTTGTTCCATCCCCCGCCTGATCGCTTGTTCGGGAGGCCGCTTCTTTCAGCATCTGCGCTCCCATATTTTCATACGGATCCATCAACTCAATTTCTTCCGCAACGGAGGCCCCGTCTTTGGTTACATTCGGAGCTCCCCAGCTTTTATCCAAAATGACCGTCCGGCCACGAGGACCGAGTGTCGGACGTACCGCCCAGGCCATCTTTTCAACACCATTCTTGATCGCTTCCCTTGCCGTACGATCAAATGCTACCTGCTTTGACATGTAATTCCTCCGAGCCTATAAAGATAGAGTGTCAGTTTAGTGGTAATAGCAAGGAACGTGCCAGTAGGATCAGAAATGAGACATATAACTACCTCAATACAAGGCAGTTACGATTGCCACTCTCAGCACGGATTTCAAGATATGTCAAGCTGACAGGGAAGAATGACAAACAGGGGGGATTAGCTCAGATCCTGATTTTCTTTCAGAAACTGCTCCAAAGCGCCCGCGAGTCTCTCCGGTGTGTCATATTTACCGGAATCAACCATCTGCCGAATTTCGTCGATTTTCTCCTGCCGAACCTTTGGTAGGTTCGTCACTTCAGAGACCAATCGAGCCATTTCAGAAATTTCGACAGAATCGGCCGGCTTTCCAGAGACCGGTTGATTCGGCTGAATACGATTTACGGGTTTTGGTCCACGGATCCCTCCCGGACCCTGAACCCCATCTGTACGACCGATGTCCATAGACGATTCTCCTCTAGTCCCCCTTCGGACATAGAATGCAGAGGTGTAACCCCTTACTCCGGCCTACATCGGCCGTGCCTCCGACATCTTCTCTCCACTACCTATATCGGCCCTATTGAGGATATTCTTTATCCAATATACAGGATGTCGTATTGCAAAACAATACCAACCGCTTCCTTCTTTAAAACGTATATCAATAAAGTTACCCAAGAGGGATTTCCCATTGACCGGCAACCCTCCCCCCTTCTAGAATCGCGCCCCATAATAAGGAGAATATGAAATGTCAAAACTGCTATCGCTCGGATTCGCCCTGTCTCTCTTTTTGTCTGCCACCGCAACGGCACAAGAGACAGACCCGGAAACGGTAAAAAAGAACATCCTGGAAAAGGTTCGCGAAAAACTTGAAAAGGAAAGAACCAAGATCTTGAAGCAGGTCGCGGAAATCATCGAAAAGGAACTAGCGCAGGCAAAGAAAAAGCCTGCGAAAAAGAAGAAACCTTCCATGTCCGATGAGATGGCCAAAGCGATTAAGAAATTGGAACGGGAAGAACGAATCCTGAAAGAGAAGCGGGAAGAAGTTCAGACCCAAATCCAAAAGATGAAGCGCCTGGCTCAAGATGAATCGATTCGGGAAGAAGCGAAAGAAAAGGGTCCCGAGGATGGGGAAGATGCGCAAGCGCTCTTCGATGAGGCGTTACGTGCACATGAAGGGGCCGACTACAAAACCTCCATTCATAAGTTCAAACTCCTCTTCTACAGTTCCCCCCGATCCCAATGGGCGGTCGTTTCCGCGTACAATGTTGCCTGCGGATACGCCTTATCTGGAAAAAAAGCGCACGCTCTCGACTGGCTCGAGATGTCGGTCAAGGGCGGATACGATAACTTCGAACATATGCGAGCCGACTCTGACCTAGACTCCTTGCGAAAGGAAAAGCGGTACAACAAACTACTCCTGGACAACTAGCCGGGATTCGCTTGAAAGAGATTTGATGGGGCGCGTATAATTCGCGCCCCATTCTTATATACGGGGCGTGGCTCAGCTTGGCTAGAGCGCTGCGTTCGGGACGCAGAGGTCGCTGGTTCAAATCCAGTCGCCCCGACCACTTACCGAAACCTTACTGCGTAGAAGCCCTCTTCCGGGTCAATGCAACCGCGCTCTTCGAAATATCAGAGGCGATCCAACGACGGTTCATTCTATGTGCCACCGTAGGCGTCGTTCCGCTTCCACAGAAAAAGTCCCCGACAACATCACCAGGGTCGGTAAATGCCTCTACGAAAACCCGCAGCAACTCCTCGGGCTTCTGTGTTGGATATCCCGTCCGTTCTTTTGCCATCGGATTCATCTGGGGAATGGTCAATACATCCTGGGGATTTTTCCACTGATCCGAAGAGGCGATGCGAGCCCCTTTGGGATTGCGCGCACGATGGAGAGACTTCTCTGTCCGAGGAATCCGAATCCGCTCTCCGTGGAACTTCCAGTCATCACTCGAACGGGTGTACCAAAGAATGTTGTCATGCTTGCGGGAGAATCGAACTTTCGAAGCCCCACCCGTTTGATAATGCCAGATGATTTCATTCTGGAAAGAATCCATTCCGAAAATTTGATCCAGCTCGACACGCGCATAATGAACGGCGTGCCAATCAAGGTGGACCAGCAGGCTTCCCGTAGAAGTTAAAAGGCGCTTCATCTCTAGGAACCGGGGACGGAGCCAATCGAGATAGGACTCCATTCCTCCCGCCCAACGATCCCCAAAGTGATGTTCGCCCCCTTCAAAAATACGGCCCGTAAAAAAGGGGGGATCCAGATAGATCAGTTGAATGGATTGGTCGGGAAGCCGCTTCATGACATGAAGCGAATCCCCCTGAATGACGCGATTCCAAGGCTCAGACTTCTTGGCTGGAATCATACTTCTCTCTCCACCTTCTTATACCCGGCCTTGATAAAAAGCCGCCCAGAAGTTCCTGTGCGGGAGAGGCGATGACAGCGAACTCTGGGCGGACAGCTGGGGTGGGGTATAGGATTTCTTAGGCCGGATCCATTAACTCCCCTCTCTGGGGCCCTAGGTGGAATGAGACCAGAAGCGCGGCTTCTGAAATGAGTTGTTCCCTCTCCCTCTCACCCATCCTGGGTATCCCTCTCTCTCTCTTACCGTCATCAAGTATAAACTATAAACTACACTTGTCAATACCCAATTTAGTATTTTTACGCCATTTTTAGAGTTTTGGAAAAGGGGTTTCCGAAGAGCGAGAGATGTGAAAGAGGGTGAGGAATTGAGCGACGAACACCGCACGAAGTTCCTTCTCGTCTGGAAGAGAACATAACTCTTCCATCGACGTCATTGCGCAAGAGGGAATTCCGCAAGGATTTATATACGTGTAAGGCTCAGTCTCTTTTCGGACTTGAAGAGCAAATCCATGACGGGTCACACCCTGATCAACACGCACCCCGATCGAAGCAAGTTTCCCCTGTTCGGTCCATACCCCAACGCAATCATCTTTTCTCCACGCTTCGATTCCAAAATGGGAGACCGTACTAATCAGTGCCTTCTCGAGACGGTGAACAAACGTTCGAATCCCAATATGATGTTCTCGCAAAGAAAGGATCGGGTACCCGATTAATTGTCCAGGCCCATGATAGGTAACATCCCCCCCACGATCGGTGCGAACCACAGGGATCCCGTGTGGATCGAGAACGTTCTTCTCATCCCCAAACTTACCGATTGTAAAAACAGGGGAATGAGAAAGCAGAAGGAGACGGGGACGAGTCGGACCTTCCCGCACCGCAATCAGTTGGGATTCCTGCAAAGAGAGCCCGGCGGAATATTCCACCTCACCGGAATGAAGAACCAACAACTCGTCTACGATATCGTTATGCTCCGCAGATCAGTAGGGTGTATGGAAGTTTTGAGAGCCTCAAGAGATTCTTTAGAAGCGGGATCATCAAGGGTAAGAAGAATCACCGCCTGATCCCCCTGTTTTACCCGACCCACTTCCATGCGTGCGATATTGACTTCATGTTCTCCCAGAATCGTCCCGATCTTCCCAACCATTCCCGGAACATCGGAATATTGCATATACAACATATTCCTCGAAGGTCTCAGATCGATATCGAGCATATTGATTCTCGTGATACGGGGTTCTCGTTCTTCAAAAAGAGTCCCGTGAGCCGTCTTATCCGATTGATCGGTTTTCACGCGAACCGAAAGAAGACTCTTATAGTTAAGCGCATCTTTGCGACGGGTTTCGACCACTTCAATATCCAACTCTTTCGCCTTGACCCGGGCATTGACCACGTTGATCTGATCCCCGATCGAAGGATAAAGAGCCCCTTTGATCGCCGCCTGGAGAATAGAACTGGTATCAAATTTCGACACCTGCCCCATATAGGTGACTTCTACGCATTCCACCTTTCCATCGGAAAGTTGAGAAGCGATCAGTCCAAGATCTTCCGACAAAACCAAAAAGGCGGCCATGGAAGCGTCACTTACGGAAGAGAGGTTTGTCGCATTGATCACAACACCCTTCTTGAAATATTCAACAAACTGATCGCCTATATCCCGTGCCACCTGAATCTGAGCCTCTTCTGTTGAGGCGGCTAGATGAGGCGTCAAAGTGACCTTTGGGTTTTCCAAAAGAGGGTGATCGGTTGCCGGAGGCTCCGTTTCGTACACATCAAGAGCCGCCCCACCAATTTCCCCTTCGAGAAGAGCTTCGTGCAGAGCAATCTCATCGACCACCCCGCCCCGGGAAGTATTCACGAGTCGCGCGGATTTTTTCATCCGCTTAAACTGATCCTTCCCGATCATGCCAAGAGTCTTTTCTGTTTTCGGAACATGAAGAGAGATGAAATCACTCTCTTCCAAAAGTTGATCCAGTTCCATCAACTCTACGCCAAGGACTTCTGCCCGTTCTTTGACGAGCATCGGGTCATATCCAAGAACTCTCATATTAAAGCTCTTGCCGTAACTCGCAACACGACTTCCGATCTTTCCGAGACCGACAATCCCGAGAGTCTTTCCTTCCAGTTCGACGCCGACGTTTCCTTTCCGATCCCACTTCCCTTCCCGCATGGATCTGTCGGCACGACTTACATTCCGGGAGTTATCCATAATGAGAGCAAGGGCATGTTCCGCCGCAGCGGTCACATTCCCCAGAGGCGTATTCATGACAATCACGCCATGTTTCGTTGCCGCCTCCTGGTCGATGTTGTCCACACCGATTCCGGCACGCCCAACAATCTTCAACTTCGGCGCGGCTTCAATAATATCCGCGGTGACTTTCACCGCGCTGCGAACCACCAGCCCTTCATAATCGCCGATCGCTTCTTTCAGCTCATCTTGGGTCATCTTGCCGCGGTGGTCGACTTCGACGCCACCCTCTGTGAGGATGCGCGCACATTCTTCGGATACGTTATCTGCTATTAATACTTTTCCCATGGCGGCAGATTCTATGGAGGAAACAGTTTCATTTCAACTTTTCGATGGAAATTCCCGCCTCGGTCAGTAAAATTGCGCCACTTGTGAAGATTCTACAAAAGCTACTCGCGACCACCCTGGAACCTTGGATTCGATATCAGAGTAAAAAGAGTCTTCCTATCGTCAGCGGGAATCTCCATCTGAAGGGACTGGAACAGCCTGTAGAGATCAATCGTGATCAATACGGAATGACGCGGATCCAGGCCAAGGGAAGAAATGACCTATTTTTCGGTCAAGGATTCGCCCACGCACAAGACCGGCTATTTCAGATGGAAATGCATAGACGAATTTCTCTCGGCAGGTTGTGCGAAATGTTCGGACCTGCGGCGCTCGATACTGACCGGCTTGTGCGCACTCTTGGATTCCAATCCATAGCCGAAAAGACGTGGGAACAAACCTCCCCAAGAGTCCGAGAATATTACGAAGCCTATGCGGCAGGCGTTAACGCTCTGCTTCAATCAGACCAAAAGCTTCCGGTTGAATTCTCACTCCTAAAACATACTCCCGAACCGTGGACCCCGATCGATACCGTAGCGTTCATCTGCTTCCAGGGATGGAGCCTCTCTCATGGGTGGTCGGCCGCCCTTACTCGTTCTCGTCTGATGGAAAAACTGAGCCCGGAAGAGATGGAAGAACTCGACTTCCATTATTCAGAAGAAAGGTAATATCCTCTTTGGGATGACACCCCCCCAGAACCACCAGAGCCAGG
>CAYRLD010000080.1:0-8673 GCA_964424925.1 uncultured Planctomycetales bacterium | reverse complement strand
CTCGAGAGAGCCTCGAAATAGCGGGGATAGTCCTTCGCGAAAAGTTCCGTTCCATCTGAGTGAGTATTGTGGCTCATTTCATATAGATCGATGCATCGGATTCCGGTGCTGTCCTCATTGTATATCCAGATACTGGTTCGTTCGACGTTGAGAAATTCTCCAGCTGCCTCGGAGATCACTTCAATTCCCGCCCGTAGATCTCCTTCGTGTAGTTGTTCATTGAGCGCTAAGCGAAGAAGGAGATCCTGTTGCTTGTTCAGGTGGTCTTCCCGCTCTTTCCAGTGCAGTTCCATATCCCGTTTACGGGGCTCGGAACCTCTCGAACTTTCTTTTTTCTTTTCAATTTCCATCTTATGTTGGGCTCAGTTTCAGTTTATCCCGTTTTTGGGGGCATTGTGACTTATTCTTCTCCGTATTTTTCCTTCAGCGATTGGACGACCGCTGCATCTGCGAGCGTTGTGGTGTCCCCAAGCGCCCGCCCTTCGGCGATGTCTCGAAGAAGGCGTCTCATGATCTTTCCCGAGCGGGTTTTGGGCAATTCTGCCGTAAAGGTGATCTCATCAGGTCGGGCGAGAGCCCCGATCTTGGTTGCGACGTGGCCCCGAAGCTCTTTGTTGAGTTCTTCTGTTCCCTCGATATCGCTTTTCAGCGTCACGAAGGCGACAACCGCATTTCCTTTCAGATCATCATTTCGGCCAATGACCGCCGCTTCGGCGACCGATTTGTGATCGACGAGGGCGCTTTCGATTTCCATGGTCGAGAGTCTGTGTCCGCTTACATTGAGGACGTCATCTACACGACCGAGAAGCCAGAAGTTACCGTCTTTATCTCTCTTGCATCCATCGCCGGTGA
This sequence comes from uncultured Planctomycetales bacterium, assembly GCA_964424925.1. Lineage (GTDB taxonomy): Bacteria > Planctomycetota > MHYJ01 > MHYJ01 > JACPRB01 > CAYRLD01. Next base: position 7,821 of record CAYRLD010000080.1, on the reverse strand, counting down.
AATACCACTCGGGATATTTCGACCAGTACTGTTCCTTGTACCGTTCTTCATCCCCGTAAATCCCACGCAGCATTCCGGGCCACGGGCTCTTCAATACGAGATATCCTGCGTCGACCGACTCTCCCTGTTCGTTCACGATGTCGGCATCGATTCCGGGGAAAGGGCGTGTGGCCGACCCCGGTTTGAGGTCGGTGATTCCGGGAAGAGGCGAGATCATGATATGGCCGGTTTCAGTCTGCCACCATGTATCGACGACCGGGCATTTTCCCCCTCCAATATTCTGGTGATACCAGACCCATGCTTCCGGATTGATCGGTTCTCCGACCGAGCCGAGCAGGCGTAGAGAAGTCAGGTCGTATTCTTTGGGGAAGTGATCCCCCCATTTCATGAAGGCCCGGATCGCTGTAGGGGCGGTATAGAAGAGATTCACCTTGTGATTTTCGACCAGTGACCAGAACCGATCCTTTTCGGGATGGTTGGGAGCCCCCTCGTACATCATCGTGGTCGCCCCATTGAGGAGCGGACCGTAAACAATGTAGGAGTGGCCGGTGACCCAGCCGATATCCGCCGTACACCAGTAGGTGTCTTCTTCTTTTACATCGAAGATCCATTTTGTTGTGGCATACACACCGACCATATACCCCGCGGTTGTATGCAGAATTCCCTTCGGTTTTCCGGTCGTTCCACTCGTGTAGAGGAGAAAAAGCATATCTTCTGCGTCGAGCGGTTCCGCTTCGCAGATTTCTGACTGATCTTCGATCAACTCGTCCCACCAGAGGTCCCGGTCGTCGATCATCGAGATCTTATTCTCGGTTCTTTTCAGAACGATCACCTTTTCAACGCAGTCGGTTCCTTCGAGAGCTTTGTCTGTGTTTTCTTTCAGAGGGACGATCTCCCCCCGGCGCCAGCCTCCATCGGAGGTAATTACCAGTTTGGATTGGCAGTCGTTGATTCGGTCCCGGAGGGAATCGGGGCTGAAGCCACCGAAAACGACGCTATGAGGAGCTCCGATCCTGGCACAGGCGAGCATTGCGATGGCAAGTTCAGGAACCATCGGCATATAAAGGGTGACTCTGTCCCCCTTGGTAATCCCGATCGACTTTAAACTGTTGGCGAAGCGGCAGACTTCCCGGTGGAGTTCTTCGTAGGTGATCCTTCGGATATCTCCCGGTTCCCCTTCCCAGAGGATCGCTGTTTTGGTCGCTCGAGGTCCCTGTAAATGGCGATCGAGGCAGTTATACGACATATTTGTCTTTGCGTTTACGAACCACTTCGCGAACGGTTTCTTCCATTCGAGAGTTTTGTCCCACTTCTGGAACCAGTGCAGATCGTTGGCAAAGGACTCCCAGAATTTCAGGGGGTCCTTTCCCGCTTGTTCATAGATATTTGGGTCATTGATTTGCGCATTCTTCTTAAAATCATCCGAGGCCGAAAAGGACCGGTTTTCTTCAAGAAGTGCTTCCAGGGATTCTTTGGTCATGAGGGTTCCTCCAATCCCGGAAGTGTACCCGCACTGGGGGAGGGGTCAAGGATTAGCTGGGGGGGTCAGTATTCCAACGGGTTGCGATATCGTTTTCCCCGTTCGACATACGTTTCTTCCGACTTTGATGTGCGGAATTTGACCCGTACAGACCCTTTGCCCTTTGCCTGATAGACGCAGAAATGGAGGTGTGGGCCGCTCGATTTCCCCGTGTTTCCGGAATACCCGAGGAAGTCTCCCGCTTTTACCTTCTGACCCGCTTTCACTTCGACCCCATTCTCAAGCAGGTGTGCATAGATTGCCCGGGAGCCATCTTCGTGCCGCACCGTGACGATATTCGCCTGAGGCTGCTTTCCCTTCGCTTTCAGTGCCTTCTTCTCTTCTTTTGAGAGTTCTATATGCTTTTCGACCGCCCGAACGACCACCCCGTCCCTTGCCGCAATTACGCGGGTCTTTCGGGGCATAGAGAAGTCGATCGCATGTGCAGATTTTCCCTTGTGCGTGGCGCCGTTGGAAGCCTGGCTGACTCTTCGGGATTTTCCCTCAAAGGGCAGGAGATAGGTATGTCCGTGCTTGTACGGCTCATCTGTCTGGGTCTGCATGGGGAAGAGAGGCAGAAGTGCGGCCAGAAGGGGAAGGGTGAACGTCATTTTCGGTCTCCTATTGTTGTCGTTCTCCCTCTATAGAACCCTTCTGAGAGTATATGGTTTCGGTCGGAGCAAAAAAAAAGAACGGTTCCGATGCGTCGAACGCTTCGGAACCGTTCTGGTTCGGTTGTGTTTTAGTGGGTCGGGTGAACCGGTTCGAGTTGGTCGAGCCAATAGGCTTCGTCGTCTCGCTTGCAGATAAAGAAGCGGCCAAGATCCTTCATATATTTGGCCTGGTGGTATCGAAGATAGATATTCTCTTCGTCGACCCCCATGATCTCGACTTTTCCCGTTTCGTGGGACATGCAGTACTTTGCTCTGCGTGCAAGGCCGGACCCTCGTCGGAGGGCTTCCTGGAAGATCTCCCACCCTTTGACCATCGGGACTTCGTACGGCTCGTTTCCTTCGGTCGGACGTCCCTGGAAAAGGTAATAAGGGGGAGCGCCTATATAGGAAAGTTTGGAATACATTTCAGAAAGAACTTTCGGGTCGTCATTGATCCCCTTGATCAGAGGACACTGATTGACACAAATGACTCCATTCTTGATGAAAGTATCGATCCCTTCCACCGCCAGATCGGTCAATTCTCTCGGATGGTCAAAGTGTGCCATGAGATAGATCCGCTGGTGGGGACGGGAGTATTTTTGCAAGGTTGCCTGCAGGTCCTTATCTTTCAGGAGCCGTGTCGGATCAAAAGCGGGCATTTTACTGCCGATTCGAATGATTTTGACATGCGGAATCCCACGGAGTTCTTCGAGGATCTCGGTTATTCTCCGGGTGCTCATCAAGAGCGGGTCTCCCCCGGTCAGAAGGACGTTGGTGATCTCTGGATGGTCCGAGATGTATTTGATTCCGGCCGAGATATCGTTCGTTACTTCGTCATTTTCGTCCATGAAAAGCCGTTTTCGGAAGCAATAACGGCAGTAAGCCCCACACACCTCGTTGCAAAGGAGGAGGACCGTATCGGTGTACTTATGTTGGACTCCTCGAGCAACGGTAATCGCCTGCTCATTTGAGGCGTCGAGTTTTCCCCAATCGTTCAATTCTTCTTCTCGGGGAATAATTAGCTGTTTGATGGGGTCTTTTGGGTCTTCCCAGTTGATCAGGTCCAGATAGTAGTCGTTGGCTCGGAAGACGTACTTTTCGGCTACCTTTTTGAGCTTTTCACGCTCCGAATCGGGAATGTTCTCGAGTTGTTCGATCTTCCGAATGTATTTAACTTTACGCTTATAGGCCTTCTCCCCGTTTGAGCCATTTTGCCCGTTGGTGGGCCTGACTCTGGGAAAGACCACGACTCTCTGTTCGCTCAAAATTACCTCCTTGGAGCTGGTTTGACCTCCTGAAGAGTGGGCCGTGCGGCCCCTTATCAGGGGGGCAGAATATACCAAATTGAGCTTCTCTTGAAAAGAGATCAAAAGACCTTCTTTTGGGCTCATTTACCTTACTACGGCCATTTTTCGACCAAATTCTGGATCATTTTGCCGATTTTTTGCCTCGGTTTTTCGGTAACGGCACATAGAAGAGGAAGTGAGATTCCTACAAAGAACCCAAACGGAGGCTTTTATGCGCAAAATATCGACCGGTGTCCTACTTCTCGGCTTCGCTTTAACCGGTTGCTTCGAAGGGGGCCAAAATGGCATGGAAGTTCCCCTTCCTCCGCAAGAAACTCCCCTTTCAGCGCTCTCGTCTTACCATGAACCTCTCCTGATGCACGAGGCGAAAGAGGCGACGATTGAGGTCGGAGATCTTGATCTGGATGGGGATCTCGATCTTGTCGTGACGGATGATCTCTTTCCCGGAATGCGGATCTGGCAGAATGTTGAAAACAAGGACTACATCCATATGCCGGTGATCGGGATCGAATCGAGTCCTTTTCTGGGGTGGGATACGACGACTTTTGCCCTCGGGGATTTGGATGGAGACGGAGATCTCGACATTGTTCAAGGCCGGTTGATGGAGAGCCGCGTTTGGTTGAACCAAGGTGGTCTTCTTTTTCAGGATTCTGGGCAATCGCTCGCGATCAGTTCTTACCTGGGTACATTTCCGACCCGTGCGATCGAGATCGCGGATATGGATGGGGACGGAGATCTCGATATTGTCAACGGTGCGATGTGCCAGGTCTGGTTCAACAATGGATATGGGAAATTTCAGAATAGTACCCAATTGCTTGGGATGGCCTTGGCCTCCGCCATTGAATCCGGAGATCTGGATGGGGATGGCGATATGGACCTTGTTGTAGTCAATCCGGGAAAAGGGGTCTTTGCCTATAAAAATAACGGGAAGGGCTGGTTTGATGTAGCGAAGGCGGAAGTGATCGGGGTTCCCGATCCGGATGCGATTGAATTGGCCGACCTGGATCTGGATGGAGATCTCGACCTGATCGGTCGCTCTACTAATGTACCGATCTGGTTCCTCAAGAATGAAAAAAGTTCTCTCTCCATCTTTGGGCCGATGAATCCGACCCTCTCTGTGACGAAGAATGGTTGTGGGGTTTCCATTGTGGACTTCAACCAGGATGGGAAGATGGATCTTCTTCATTCCCGTTCCGAGCGGTCCGTGCTGAAAGGGGATGGTCGGGGTTATTATCGGGCCGTAGAGGATATGCCTGTCTTCCAGGGGCCCCTTGTGAAGATGGCCGATATTGATGGAGATGGGGATTTGGATTTCATTTCGGAAAAGATCTGGTTCCAGCCATAGGGAGCGGAAGTCTCTTTTTGTCTTAGGGAGAAAGAGACTTCATCAGAAAACGTCCGAGAGCTACCGCCGCGAGGCAGAGAAGAACGCTTCCGAGTACGTTTCCGGCAGCAAAGATCCATCGATCATTTTGGATGAGGCGGAGGGTTTCCAAACTGAAGGTGCTGAAGGTGGTCATCGCTCCCAAGAGCCCCACGAGGAGGAACCCACGACTGGCCGGAGGAAACACCTCTTTTTCCTGGATCAGATAGACGAGAACCCCCATGAAAAAGCAGCCGAGGATGTTGGTCAGAAGAGTTCCGAGGGGAAAGGAGCCGGGAACCCCTTTCTGGATAGCGGTGGAGAGACCATATCGTGATAGAGCCCCGAGGAACCCACCCAATCCAATAAATAATAGGTTGGTCATCTGTTCGTTCCATCGGTCTGTTTTGTGGGCAGCTTGACCTTTTCAGTTTCCGGAGAGAAAATGGATTCATGAAGATATTGATCGTTGGTGCCAATGGACAAATCGGTCGGCATCTTGTCGACCAACTTTCCGGAAGCGAACATGCGGTTCGCGCTATGATTCGCAACCCGGTTCAAGCTCCCGCTCTCGAGGCGAAGGGAGCCGAAGTGGTGGTTGCGGACCTAGAGTCTGACTTTCGGTCAGCGCTCGAAGGGTGCGACACCCTTATTTTCACGGCGGGATCGGGAGGTCATACCGGACCAGAGAAGACCATCATCGTTGATCTCTACGGGGCTTTGAAAATGATTGATGCTGCGAAAGATCAGAGCGTGAAGCGATTTGTGATGGTCAGCTCTATGGGCACCGAAGAGCCGGAAAAGGGGCGAGAGAATATGCGTCACTATTTTATCGCCAAACGGATCGCGGATGATCGATTGGTGGAGAGTGGTCTCGATTATACGATCGTGCGGCCCGGGCGCTTAACCAACGATGATGGAATGAGAAAAATCTGGGTCGGAGAAGGGGATCACCTTCGTCAGATTCCCCGGATGGACGTTGCCGCAACCATTGTGGCTCTTCTGGGTCAGGAGAATACGGTCGGGAAAACGTTCCCGTTATTATCGGGAGAACATGCGATTGGGGAAGCGCTAAAGTCGATCTAGATTCGCATATCGATCGACCGGCCAAGGTGGCTCATGATTCCTCGGTATCGTGTCGTCATCGGGCGTATGGAAGTGAGTGCCACACGTCCGCCTCGGCCCAGCCTGCTGATCGTTCCCTTAATTCCGGCACTTCGATTGCGAAGGCCCGAGAGGGCTCCCGACCGTCTATTCATCATAGAGGCGAATCCCTTGCTCTGGCTGAGCAGGCCGCCTCCCAAAGATGTTTTGATTCCGATACTCATAAGCTCTTTACACTATAATACATTATCTATATTCGGCAAGATCTGTACATTTCTGAATGTTGAAAAAAGCCTTCTAAATGGGCGGATAAACCTCATTTAATGCGATTAGAGACCCAGATCTTCCCACAATTTTTTGTAGAGCGGGAGAAGTTTGAACTGGGAGTCCCAGGCACGTTGTTGGATATCGACTTTATCGCTCGTTTTTGCATCCAGGTGTGTCGCGAGAACGTCATAGGGGCGGATCTCGACTCGGGTTTTTCCGAGCCGGTCACTCTCTCGTTTTGCGGCGAACTCCTCATTGATCTCTCCGAGGCATTGATCAAACCGGTCTCCGATCCCTTCTGTATCGAGTTCTCCAGAAAGCTGGTTTCCGGGGTGGGCTACGACGAGTCGATACAACGGGACCTTCTCCTTCTCCGGGCGGGAAGGAATACAGGTGAGATGAATATCGGCAAGGGCGGGGAACTCTGCTCGGAGAGTCCCGTACGCTTCCATGATCTGCTCTCCGGTTAACTTTTCTCCGGTAAAAGAGAAGGCCAAGCCTCGCCTTCGCATGAAATGGAGGTCCGGCAATCCCTTCCAGGTTCCTTTACAGAGGAAGAGGTCTTCAGTCTGGTAGCGCTGTAGTCCATAGGGGTCACTCAAGACCATTGCATAGGTATGGCCTGGCTCCAGATCCCAAGAAGAGAGAAGATTTTCTGGGAGATCCTCTTTTCCTTCCGGAAGGAATTCGTAAAGTACTCGCGGTGCGATCGGCACGAAGTGGATGTTTTCTCCGTCAAACACATTAAGGGTTTCTACAGACTCCGTCGACATGGAATACATCGGAATCAATTGAACGCGATCCGGTTTCAGGAATGCGCGGATCTGTTCCAGGAACGGCCGGGCGTACCCGCCATCCCAACAACAATATTTTCGGAGTCCCGGGAAAAGGCTGTCCATGGGGGGGCATTCGGTGGCTTCCGAAATGAGTCGCAATCTTTCTTCCCATCCGTTTCCCACGATTCTTTTTGCGACGCGAATGACGTCAGGGGAAAACTGGTCCGGTTTCTGGGTAAACTCCCGGATTAATTGAGAGTTTGTCTTCCACTCTTCGGTAAGAGAGATCAGAAACTGTGCGAGGGTAGATGGATTAGTGCTGTATACGATGCCCGGGTCTGCGAGGGTTATCATCCAAAAACGGACCGCCGTGGCGCCATATTTATTGGTGAGCTCCCGTATACATTTGTCTCGAAGATATTTTCCTGGCATGAGGAGTCCCACAAGGTAGGGGGAGCCCGCCCCCTGGTCTCCTAAGATCAGTGAGGTAAGCGAGTCATCCTCTTTGAGACTTGCCAGAATAAACATGCCCATTCGTTCGACTCGATTGGCGAGCATCATTCGGCTGGCAACGGAGAGGGATCCTTTTCGGAGGGATTGAAGCCGATAGAGGGGGAAGGCGACCTTCTTCGGTTGTGCGGTTGATCCGGATGTATAGGCGAATCTGGTTCCCGGGGTCTGAGATGCGAATTCATCGATTCTTTTCTGCATGTAGGGCCCCCAAGAGTGGATGGGGGTAGAAGGGGTTACTCCGTATTCTAGTGCGAGGGCGTTTTGATCTTTTCGGTACGCACGAACCTGTCTTCCCACTTGAAACCGGAACCACGCTCCA
>CAYRLD010000079.1:6128-8702 GCA_964424925.1 uncultured Planctomycetales bacterium | reverse complement strand
AAGCCGCCCCTTCCGCCGGTGCGCCCGAGTTGGGCGAGCATAACGACGAACTGTTATAAAGCCCCGTTATTCAAATACGCACACTCTGCCGGGGTGGATCCCGCTCATTGGATTTATTATATAAGGTGCCACCACCACCGTATCGCCGTCCACGGCGACCCTTTGTCCAAACCAGTCGTACTCCTCCGAACAAATCCGAAAACAAAAACGAGGGCCTGCAAGACAAATTTATTTCCTGAAAAACTCAAAACCCCAAATTCCTTGACGGTTTTCCCCTCCCCCGCGATCCTATCGGTAATGGGAAAAGAACTTTTCGGCAAAACAATCAACAAAATCGGCGTCATCGGAAGCGGCCAGATCGGGCCGGATATCGCGCTCTACTTCACCAAAGTATTGAGCCCCTTCGGCGTTCAGATTGTCGTCAACGACATCAGCGAAGAAGCGCTCGCCTCCGGAAAAAAGAAATTCGACAAGAAGATCGACAAGGGTGTCGAGACCGGTGCCTTCAAACCGGCCAAAGCGCAGGCGATGAAGGATCATGTCACCTTCACCGCCGACAAAGCCGAACTCGGGGGCTCCGACTTCGTCGTCGAAGCGGCGACCGAAGACCTCAACATCAAAAAGAAAATCTTTGCCGACGTCGCGGCGGCCTGCTCGGCCGATACGATCTTCGCTTCCAATTCATCGCACCTGGAGCCGGAAAGAATCTTTGAGGGGATCGCCAACCCCGAACGAACCCTCGTCATCCACTACTTCTTCCCCGCCGAACGAAACCCGCTCGTCGAAGTCGTCCCCGGAGAACAGACCTCACCAGAGGTGACCGACTTCTGCATGAAGTTCTACGAAAATATTGGCAAGGTTCCGATCCAGGTGGGCAGCCGGTACGGCTACGCGATCGACCCCATTTTTGAGGGGATCTTCCTCGCGGCTCTTAAACTCGCCGACGCCGGAATGGCAACCCACAAGGAAATCGATGCGGTCGCGCAAAAGGTACTCGGCCTCGGCATCGGGCCCTTCACCGCGATGAACCTGACCGGGGGAACCCCCCTCACCAAGGTCGGACTCGCAAACTACACCGAAAAAATCATGCCGTGGTATGTCGCGCCCGAAAGTATGAACCGAACCGACCCATGGCCAACGGCGAAACGGGGCGAAAAGGTCGACGTCTCGGAAGAAATTTTTGAAAAAGTGGGAACACGCCTTCAAGGCGCTTACTTCGGTCTCGTTTCGGAAGTCCTCGAGAGCGGAATCACCAACGTAAGCGATCTCGACATGGCGGTCGAACTCGGCCTCGTCATGAAAGCCCCCTTCCGCCTGATGAACAAAATGGGCGTCGCGGAGGCCCGAAATTTGGTCGAAGAGTACGCGGCGGAGAATCCAGGATTCAAAGTGGCCGAATGCCTCAAGAGAGAAGAGCCGTGGATCATCCGCCACATCCACCGAAAAGACCATGGCGATGTCGCCGTCGTCACCGTACGGCGCCCCCGGACCTTGAACGCCCTCAATCGCGACATTTATAAAGAGATGAGAGCAGTCTTCAAGGGGATCAAAGAAGATCACAATATCGTCGCCGCGGTCATCACCGGCTTTGGCGTCAAAGCGTTCGTTTCCGGCGCTGACATCGGAATGCTCGAACGAGTTCAATCAGAAGAGGAAGGAGCGGCGATTTCCTGGGAAAGCCAGGAAGCGATGCTCGATATCGAACACCTTGGCAAGCCTGTTGTTGCAGCCTTGAATGGTCTGGCCCTGGGAGGGGGGAGCGAGCTTGCCTTGTCGTGCACCGCACGGATTGCGCGAAAGGGACTGGGGGTCTGTTTCGGGCAGCCGGAAGTCAATCTCGGGATCATTCCGGGTGCGGGTGCGACGCAGCGCCTTCCGCGCGTCGTTGGAATCGCTCATGCGTGGGAAATCCTTCGCACCGGAAAAACCGTCTCGGGAGAGGAAGCCGAAGAGATGGGATATCTCCGGGAACAGGTCGAGGGTGATCTTGTCGAGCATGCTGTCGACCTCGCCAAAAGCCTTCGGGAAGAGACCCTGCAAGCAAGAACTTTCGAACCGGTCAAATTCGACACCACCATGAAAGAAATCGATATCGAACACCGAAGTCGTAGAGTGGATGAGATCCTTCGCAAAGCGATCATCGAAGGGTGCGCCAAACCGATCCGCGAAGGGGTCCGCTTCGAATCGGAATGTTTCGGCGAAGTATGCGGGACGAAAGACAAGAAGATCGGAATCGAGAATTTCCGTTCCACTCAACTTCGGAAACCGGCCGCATTCATCCACGCCTGATGCACCCCCTGCCCGCAAGCCACCACTCCTTGTGTTATAATAGGCAAGGCCTTGAGGAGGCGTAAAAGATGATTATTCCGATCCAAGAAGCGAATGCAGGCATGATTCTTCGCGAATCCGTGAAAGACTCCATCGGCCGGATTCTTCTGCCTGCCGGTGCGGAACTGGCCGAGCGACAGATCGAAAAGCTTCAATCGTGGGGCATCGAAAATATCGATATCGAACCACAGGATACCGGAGAGGATGCCGGAAACCTTCTAGGAAAGCTAGGGGAGACCGCGGCGA
>CAYRLD010000079.1:0-6118 GCA_964424925.1 uncultured Planctomycetales bacterium | reverse complement strand
AGGGCCAATTCTCGATGCCCGGTTTAAAGGAATCAAAGAGGATCCTCTTATGGACGATCTTCGCCAACTCGCCGAAGAGCATATCTTGCAGAATCCAGCCGCCTGGGATTTCGTTCAGGTAGAAGAGACGAAATGACGCTCGATCCAAAACGTCTTGAGAGAGCGATCTCTACCGCGGCGGATCTCCCCACCCTTCCGCATATGGCCAAAGCCCTCAACCGGTTGATCCAGACACCCCAAACTTCGGCCACTCAGATCGGAACCCTGATCTCAGAAGACCAGGCTCTCACTGCTCAGGTGCTTCGGGTGGTCAATTCCGCCTATTACGGATTCCCCAAACAGATCAATAACGTGACCCACTCGATTGTGATTCTCGGTTTCAATAAGATCCGCGATATCGTCCTCATGTCTTCGATCATCGATTCGTTTCGAGGAAAGACCGGGGACTTTGATTTTGTGGAGTTCTGGAAACATTCCATGGCCGCCGCGATCGCCTCCGATTCTCTCGGAAGCACGCTCTCCCTTTCCTGTGCAGAAGATTCGTTCGTCGGAGGATTGCTTCACGATATCGGAAAATTGGTTCTCGCCACCTCTTTCCCCAAGCAATTCGGCGAGGCACTCGAGATGGCGAAAAAGAAAAAGATTCTTCTGCGGGAAGCGGAAATAGAACTTTTTGGATTCGACCACTCTCTGGTAGGAAACATTCTGGCCGTGAAATGGGGTTTCACAGAAGTTCTCTGTGATGCCATTCACCACCATCACAATCCAGCGATCGCCCGGCGAGGACAAGAACTCGCTTCGGTCATTCATGTTGGGGATATCCTCGCGCGCTCGATCCTCGTGGGCTCCGGTGGCGATAAACGAATGCCGGTGATTGATGAAATGGTGCGGGAGGACCTCGGACTCAGCCGGGAAGTCCTGGATCGCGCTTTGCACAAAACTTTCCAGGGACTCATTCGAGGAAGTGTCTTTTTCGATCTCATCCGTTCGAGTGTGCAGGAGGGGGCTGAGAAATGAGCGAAGAGATCGCCGAAGCTTCCCTCCAGAAACTGCTCGAATATGTAGAGATTCTGCACCATGCGGAAGATTCTCTGCAAGGGGCACGATCCACTGACGGGGTACTCTCTATTGTCCAAAAATCACTCGAAAATCTTTTCGGCTCTACCCCGGTAACTCTTTCAGACTTCCCAGAAGAGAATGCAGAAAACAAGTGGGCCCATCAACATCCCCGGGCACTTATCCTTCCCTCTACCGATGGAGGCAGCCGCATTATCTTTCCCCTTCGGGGGGAACCGGGACTGAAGTCGTTTACCGCCAAGACCACACTCGATCCCGAAGCGGCCACGCGTATTGCAAACCAAGTACTCGACCGGTTTGTCCGAATGGTGGAACATACACTTCGAACCATTCGGGAACGAAAACAGGAATGGGATTTTCACCTTCTTTTGGATGGAATTATCGACAGTATCCCTCATGCCATTCTCGCAACGGATACGTCCGGCCAAGTCATCGTCACCAACAGCACAACGGAAGTGCTGTTCCGAGCACAAAGGATTGATCTGCTTGATGAACCGGTCGGCAACCTTCCGATTCCGATCGCAGAGACTCTGGATGAAATTTTTGAAGAAGTCATGAAAGATGGACGTGTCCATGAACGAGAGTTCGAATACGCCCTAAACCGAGGGGTCATGCATCTGGGGATTACCGGTTCTCCTTTAGGTCTTCAGCAGAAGAAGATGGCGGGGGTCGTTTTCATATGCCGCGACTTGAGCCTCGGAAGAGAACTCCAGAAAATGCGTCAACTCGATTTAATGAAAACGGAGTTTGTCCATACCGTTTCCCATGAATTAAAGACCCCTCTTACCGCCATCATGGGGTCGGTCGAATTGATGAAACTGGACGAAAAAAGCCTTACGGAAGATCACAAGGAACTTTTAGATTTGATGGACCAAGGGTCCCGCAGACTTCAAACCCTTATCCAAGACATCCTTTCTCTCTCCCGGCTCGAGGAGGGAACGGTTGAACTCGACCGTACGATCGTCAACCTTCAAACCTCTTTCGATGAATTATCGGGGAGGCTTCCCAAATCAGAACGGGAACGGGTTCATATCAATATAGAAGAAGGTCTTCCTGACATTAGCGCTGATGTGCGAAAAATCCAACAGGTCCTCGAAAACCTGGTTTCGAACGCCTTAAAATATTCGGAAGCCGACAAACCCGTTCGAGTCGAGTTGCGAAAGAAAGGACGGCGGGTTTTGGTCGAAGTTACTGATGAAGGGATGGGCATCCGCCCCCAGGATCGAAAACATGTATTCGAAAAATTCTTCCGATCCGAGGATGCCCGCCTTGCGGGAAAAGAGGGAACCGGTCTTGGATTGTCGATCACATATGAAATCGTTCGACTTCACGGAGGCCAACTCGGATTCAAAAGCCGCCGCGGAAAGGGCACTACCTTCACACTCGAACTTCCGATAGGATAACCACTCAGATATGGCCTCAAAAAAACAAAAAAAGAACCGCATCGGAATCATCCTGATCGTTGAAGATGTCTACATGGTTCGCCGAACCGTTCACCTGATGCTGGAATCGGCCGGGCACAAGGTAATCGAGGCGCCCGATGCTCAGAAGGCGATGGACTTCATTAAGAGCGGGCAGGTTCCGGACTTGATCATTCTCGATATTGCGATGCCGGGAATGGATGGCCTCGACTTCCTTCGGGTTTTACGCGCCTATAAAGATACGAAAACCACTCCCATTATGATGTGCACCGCTCGGGGAGAAGAAGATACGATAAAAAAAGCTCGGCAAAACGGAGCAACCGACTTTATGGTAAAACCGGTCAATCGGGACACCATTGTCGCCAAAGTGAAGCAAATTTTGGAAGAACACCCTCCCGCTTCTGCACGACTGGCCGAAGCAGCGGAAGCGGCAGAAAAGATCGCTCTGGAGGATGAGGACGCCCCTTCCCAGAATGAGAAGCCCGAAGCGAAGAAGAAAAAAAAGAAGGCAAAAAAGAAAGAAACCAAAAACTAATTTTACCGACCTTGACCCATTCCCTACCCTGACCGTATCATAGATACCTGAGGAATGAATCGACCGACCCGACGCCATCGCCCCCTGAAGACCCGGAAAAAAGAACCGACACGCTCTATCCGGACTCATGCTCATCCCTCAACTCGATTAAAGCCTAAAGGGAAAAAGAAGGGGCTCTCCCGTGCCCGTATCGGGTTACTGAAAAACAAATCAAAAGGCGAAGCGCTCAATGATGTTGAGAAAAAGATGCTCGACCATGAAATGGCGATCGCCCAGGAACTACAAGCCAACCTCCTCCCCCGCCGCATCCCCAAACTGCCCGGTTATGAATTAAATGCCTACTACCGACCCAGCCAGGAGGTAGGGGGAGACTATTACGATTTCATTCCGATTGATGAAGATCATATCGCGATTCTCGTCGCCGACGTAGCGGGCAAAGGAATTCCCGGATCGATCGTAATGACGGAAACGAGGGCTCTTTTCAAAAGCGAAGCGAAGCGCTCCCTTTCGACCCAATAAACACTCATTCGGGTCAACCGGACGCTACACGAAGATATTAAACGGGGAATGTTTGTTACGGTTTTTTACATGATCCTCAATATTCCTCGAATGGTCCTGCAAATAACCAGTGCAGGCCACAATCCTATGGTTCTGTGGAGACAAAAAACAAAGAGCTGTCACCTGGTAAATACAAATGGGCTTGCGCTCGGAATTGATCGAGGATCTCTCTTTGAAAAGACTCTCGAGGAGAAGAGGCTTCAACTTCGAAAAGGAGATCGGTTTGTTCTCTATACCGATGGGGTTGTCGAAGCGATGAATTCAAACAGCGACATATATGGAGATGAACGTTTCCACCGGCAAACCGCCAAAACGGCAAACCTTACCTCTAGCGAGTATATTTCTCTTCTGGTAAAAGATCTCGAATCGTTTCAATCCGAGGCGCCACAAAGCGATGACATCACTATTGTAACCGGAAGATGCCTTCCCGATTCGATCGAGAACGAAGAAACCTTTGTTGAAGAGGTGTAATCAACGGGCCCCAAAAACTTTCCGAAGGAATTCCAGGCTTTCCGTTCCCGCTTCTCCCGGGCGATCCTTGTACGGATAAATTTCTAGCGTAAGGAACTCATCATACCCAATTTCATCTAGAGAGGTTCTCACCTCTTCAAAATCGATTTGTCCCTTCCCGGGAATAAGATGCTCGTGAATTTGCCCCATAATATCTTCTACATGAAGATTCCAAATCCTACCGGCAAAGGATTTAATCACCAGAGGAAGAGCCTCCCCGACACAGACGGAATGACCGATGTCGAGATTCACCCCCAAGAGAGGGTGATCCACGGTTTGCAAGATTGTATGAAGATTCGTAGCGCTTCCGATTAGAAACCCGGGTTCATACTCAACCCCAACCCGAATCTGAGGCTCTTTCGCCGCATGATTGAGAATTTCACGAAGGGAATCGGCCATCCAGGAAAATCCTTGTTCCCGGGAAACATCTCGGGGTAAAAATCCAGATGAGGTGCAGACGGTCGTGGCGCCAATGTTTCGTGCCAGATCGATCACCCCTCGGACATATTCCGTCCGGATTTTTCGCGCTTCCGGATCCGGATCGATCAAGCTAGGAAGAAACTCCCCTCGAAATGTATTTCCATTTAGATTCGAAACCGGAAAACCGTCCAACGCCTTCACGATCGAGGAGGGATCAGAAGGGGGAAAGGCATGTGGATCGTCGGCGAGAATTTCGACTCCCTCAAAACCCCGGTCTCGAATATCTGAAATGGCATCCGAAAGGGTCCACTTCGTATAGGCATTGGTACTGTACGCGATTCGGCCACTCATCGATCGAGAGCCCGATATAATTCTTCTCCCGAAATCTGTCGCGAAAAATAGCGCTCAATGGGGCCCCATTCCGGCGCCACCGGATACCGGTCCAGAGAGTAGAGACGGGGGACGACAACAATATCCCGAGGCTGGAGAGGAAGATTGTGTCGAGAATCCCCTTCCGTAGCATACTGATAATAATTACAAACGATGACACGGTCTTCTTCGGGTCGAATAACCAGAATCTGGGAAAGAAGAGCGAGCCGCGAAAGACTTCCCGCCATTCCAAACAGTTGCCGAAGCGTGCTTGCCCGATCTTTCGATATTTTTCCTTCATAATTAACCATACCGACGATCAGCACATCTCCCGATGAAGGGCCGGCCGCGGTCGAACTTTTATATCCCTCCGCCAGGACGACGTGTCCCCGGAGCCCCGGATGTTGTGAAAAGACAGGATCAGAGTCATAGAGAGGAATCACCATCGATCCCCCACACCCACCCAGGAGAAGAGTGAAAAGTAAGATGCGGACCATAGAAAAAGAATAACAAACCGGGTTGAACTTCTAAAGCTTCTGGAGCGGGTGAGTTTACTTCTTCTTAATCCGAGGAGAATATTCCTCGCCAAAACCTAGCAGGGTGATCGTTCTCTCCTGGCTCGAAAAGGTAACCATCCCCCCCATACTGTTTCCCGCATAGAGAACGGGAACTTCCGAAGACCATGACGACCTTTCGGTAGAAATACGCCCGTTAAAATCTTCTTCTTCAATCTCTACCTCAACTACAGAAAGAGCGACTCCGCCTACTTTAGCCTCTCCCTTCGATTCTGTACGATCCCCCGAGAGACCCTGATCATGAGGGCGGGCCCGTCCTTGGATGATTTCCTGAGTAAACGTTTCTGCTCTTCCCTTATCCGAATCTGGAATGAGAATAAAGGCCTCTACAACAAGATTTTCTCCCGAAACCAGTTGGGCAGAAACAGTCTCCTCCTCTATAATTTCCACCCAGGTTCCGGTCTCGGTTCGATCCGAAACCCCTAACATCACTTCCGATGAAGTTCCCCCCTGCAGGATTTCATACTTTACCCACTGCCCCACCCGGGCCTGATGGAGAGGTCCATACGGAAATGCATCGTAGACAGGAGGAATATGGTCCCGAATCCTTCGTAATTCCTCCGGCGTCCGCCCCACCTCGCTCGAAGGTCCAGAAGAAAAGAGAAAACAGCCTCCGAGTGCCAGGGGAGTCAAAAACAGGGCAATTTTTAATC
>CAYRLD010000078.1:0-8708 GCA_964424925.1 uncultured Planctomycetales bacterium | reverse complement strand
TCTTCGGGTCCGATACGGTGCCGCCCCGGCTGAAGGTTCTTTTGAGCCTGATCTTCGCGATGATCTTCTTTTCGTTCATTCCGAGAGAGGGGCTTACGGTCGAACCCAACTTTCTTCTCTATATCGTTTGGGTTTTTCTGGAATTGGCCGTCGGGATGATTCTCGGGTTTGCCGCGACGCTCATCTTCTCTGCCGTTCAGTTCGGAGGTCAGCTCATCGATCAGGAAATGGGGTTGGCGATGGCGAATGTCATCGACCCGCTCTCAAACGCACAAATCTCCATTGTGGGTCAGTTCAAAGTATTTCTCGCAACGATTGTCTACCTTTTGATCGATGGTCACCATTTTCTTCTGTCGGCCATTTCCCAGAGTTTCACGCTGATTCCTCTTCTGGGGCTGCAGTACGGCGAACCGGTGGTGATGCATCTGAGCGACACGATGCTCCGCGAGGTCTTCGTAATCGCAATCAAGGTGGCCGCGCCTTCCCTGGTCACACTATCGCTCATCACGATCGCGATGGCGTTCATGGCAAGAACGGTTCCCGAGATGAATATTTTTATTGTGGGATTTGCTCTTCGTCTTCTCGTTGGGTTTCTCATTCTGACGATCGGGGTCTCTTCCTTCATCTATGCTTTCGAGCAATGGAGTCAGGATCACGAATTTCATTTGGAAACCTTGATGCAGATGATGTCGGGATAAATATTTCCGACCCGGAATTTTTACAGCGGAAGAAAGGATAAGGTCCGATGGCCGAGGAACAACTCGGGGACAAGACAGAGCCCGCCACCCCGCGAAAGCGGCAGGATTCCCGTGAAAAGGGGCAGGTGGCGCAGTCGAAGGATCTCTCTTCTACCATTATTCTTCTCGCGGCACTTCTCGGGCTCGCTTTTTTTGGTGACGTCTTTATCGAAGGAATTATTGCATCTACGGTAGGGGTTCTCGAAAACCTTCACCAACTCGATCTTGAGCAGGACAATCTTCTTTCGGAGTATGGAAAATATTTCGGACTCGCCTTCATGGGACTCCTTCCCGTTCTGATCGTTGTCTTTGTGGGAGCCCTCGCGATTAATCTTCTGCAGGTGGGTTTCCTTCTCACGGCGAAGCCGCTTACCCCGGATATTACGAAATTGGATCCGATCAAAGGGATCGGGAAGCTGTTTTCTCTCCGCGGACTGATGCGGATGGTGTTTGGAATATTCAAGCTTACCGTGATTGGGGTCGTGAGTGCGATAACGATCTGGCAAGAATGGAATTCTCTGATGGCTCTGTTCGAATATGCCTTCCCAGATATTGTCGAGTATCTCATAGGTATCGTTTTCACTCTTGCTCTTCGAGCCACGATCGCGCTTCTCATTCTGGCTCTTCTCGATTTCGGCTATCAGAAATTTCAACATGAAAAAGATCTTCGTATGAGTAAGCAAGAGGTCAAAGAAGAGATGAAGCGGTACGAGGGAGACCCCAAGATTAAGGAGCGAAGGAAGGCGATTCAGCGGCAACTTGCTATGCAACGCATGATGGATCAGGTTCCCAAAGCAACCGTCGTTGTGACCAATCCGACACACTATTCGGTGGCTTTGCAGTACACCAAGGAAAATATGGATGCCCCGATTGTTTCTGCGAAAGGGGTGGATGAACTCGCCTTCCGGATTCGGGAGGTGGCGATGGAGAATGATATTCCGGTCGTCGAACGTCCCGAAGTGGCCCGGGCTCTCTATCGGAATGGTGAAGTTGGGGCTCCGATCCCGCTCGACCTCTACCAGGCTGTCGCGGAAATCTTGGCGTATGTCTATCGCCTGAAGGGAGCGGCGGCGTAGATGCAAGGTGTTATTAACCAAATAGCAGGCTTTGTTTCGCGGAATCAGGATCTGATGTTCGTGGTCGCCATTCTCTCGATCATGTTCACCATCTTTATCCCGCTTCCGCTCTTCATTCTCGACTTCCTGCTAATCGCTTCGATCACGGTTGCGGTTCTGGTGATTTTGACCGTTGTGTATGTCGCGGAACCGGTGAAATTTTCCGTTTTCCCGTCCGTACTTCTGATCACAACCGCGTTCCGGCTGGCCCTGAACGTGGCGACGACACGTCAAATTCTCGGGAATGCCGGAAGTGATGGAACCGCGGCTGCGGGTAGCGTTGTGGAGGCGTTCGGGAACTTTGTTGCCCAGGCAGAACCGGTCATCGGGTTCATCATCTTTATCATTCTTATCGTTGTGAATTTTGTTGTGATCGCAAAAGGTTCTACGCGTATCTCCGAAGTCGCGGCCCGCTTTACGTTGGACGCCATGCCCGGAAAACAGATGGCGATCGATGCCGATCTTAATTCGGGTGTGATCAAAGAGAGTGAGGCTCGTGAGCGTCGAGAGTCGATTTCTCGAGAGGCGGATTTCTACGGGGCCATGGATGGTGCAACGAAGTTTGTCCGAGGGGATGCGATTGCAGGGATTATCATCACGATTGTCAATATCGTGGGTGGGTTCATCCTGGGCGCGATGAAATATGATATGTCCCCTTCGGAATCTCTCTACACGTTTACGATTCTGACGATCGGGGATGGGTTGGTTTCGCAGATTCCAGCTTTGATTGTTTCCCTTGGTGCTGGTTTGATCGTGACCCGCGCTACCGCTGAATCCGATCTCGGGAAAGATTTCCTGGGTCAGATGTTTGGCAATCGAAAATCAATCGGTGTAGCGATCTTCTTCCTCGGGGCTCTCGCCTCGACGGCGGTCTTGATGCAGAGTGGTCTGCCTTGGTTCCAGATTCTCGTTATCATGGGGCTTCTCGGCACCCTTTCTTATGTTCTCAAACAGTCCCAGGTCAAACAGGATCGGGATAAGGTGCTTCAGCGGGAACGGGATGAGGTGGCAAAGAAAGCTCCGGAAAATGTCGAGGGTTTGCTCCAGGTCGATCCGATGGAATTGGAAATTGGATATGGCCTTATCCGAATGGTTGATCCTGCGCAGGGAGGTCTTCTTCTCGAACGGGTGACGCGGATTCGTCGACAGATGGCGGTAGACCTGGGAATGGTCATTCCTCCTATCCGAATTCGGGACAATATGCAGCTGGAGCCGAATCATTACATCGTGAAAATTCGAGGAATCTCTATTGCCGAAGGGGATCTGATGCCCGAGATGCTGATGGCAATGGATGCGGGGGCGGTGACCGGTACGGTTGAGGGTCACCCGACGAAAGAACCGGCCTTCGGGATGGATGCGTATTGGATTGCCGAAACCCAAAAACAGCGAGCAGAATCCCTTGGCTATCTTGTGGTCGATGGAACGACCGTTCTTAGTCAACATCTGACCGAAGTGATTCGTCAGCATAGCGCCGAACTTCTGACTCGAGATGATGTAAATAATCTGATCAAGACACTCAAAGAATCGAACCCCGCTGTCGTCGAAGAGGTTGTTCCTGCAATGATGAAACCGGGAGAAGTTCAGAAAGTTCTTCAGAACCTTCTCTTGGAAGGGATTTCCATTCGGGACCTTGCCACGATTCTCGAAACTTTGGGTGACTTTGCTCCGAAGACGAAAGATCCGGAGATCCTTACAGAATATGTTCGCAATTCTCTTGCCCGGACGATCTGTCAGCAGTACCGGGAGAAGGATGGAAAGGTCTATGTCGTGACGATCGATCCGAAATTAGAAGATCTGATTAAGTCCGGGCTTGATCGGTCCGGAGCAGAAAGTTCTTTCTCCTTGGCGCCCCTCAAATTGAAACAGATTGCGGATGCGATCGGGGCCGAGATTGAGAAGGTTCTGGGCCAAGGACATTCCGCGGTGATCCTCTGTTCGCCGCAGATTCGGTTGCAGGTGAAGAGGATTGTAGAGACCGTCCATCCGGGAACACCGGTAATTTCCTATAACGAAATTGTGAAAGACCTCCCGGTGGAATCCCTGGGAATGGTGGCGGTGGAGTAATGGGTTGTGCAGAGAGAGTAGGGGGGATTTGTCCATGAGGGGGCGGAAATGTTGATCCGGAAATATTCCGGCAGTAATGAGAGGGTTGTCTTGAGACAAATTCGGGCCGAACTCGGGCCGAATGCGATCATCTTGCACACCTCCTTTCGGAAACAACGCGGATTCTGGAAGTTCACCAGACCCGGAGGGGTGGATATTCTGGCCGGCGGGGGGTTCCGGATCGTGAAGGATTACGGTTCGGGTAAAGGGGAAACGTCACGATCGATTCGACCCACGCAAACGGATGATGCGGAGATGGCATCTCTTCGAAAGGGGATTCGCGAAATCAAAGGGATTCTGGCGGACCAACACGAGGTGATTAAAAACCAACAACGGTTTGACAGTTGCCCGGAAGATTTAGCGCAAGCGTATCTCTCCCTTTCCGAATCGATGTCCGAGAAGTTGGCCGAAAAAATGATTCGGAAGATCATGAAGACGCTACCCGAAAGCGATCGGAAAAATACAGATCTGGTTCGGGAGGCTCTTCGGGGAACGTTACGGGATCTTGTCCGGTGTGCAGATGGCATTCAGTTGACGTCTGGGAAATGCCGCCGTGTCGCTTTCATTGGACCCACCGGCGTCGGAAAAACAACCACGATTGCCAAGCTCATGTCGATTTACCGGACGAAATACAACAAAGAAGTCGCCGTGATCACCAACGATACCTATCGAATTGCGGCCACCGAACAGATTCGTCGTGTGGCACAACTCGTTGGGGTTCCCGTTCGTGTTTGCCGTACCGATGTAGAAATGAAGACCGCCTTGGACGAATTCTCCAATCACGATCTGGTCTTGCTCGATACCGCAGGGCGAAGTCAGAAGAACCTTTCTCAAATCGAAGATCTGAAACGGGTACTCGGTGTCGTTTGCCCCGACGAGACTCATCTGGTGATCAGTTTAACGGCGCATCCCGATACGACCGCCGAAGTTGTGGAGAGATTCCAACCCTGTGCCTTCGACCGAATTGTCCTTACGAAGGTAGATGAAACGGTAAAGGTTGGGGTCGTCTTCGATGTCCTGAGTCGTATCCAGAAGGATCTTTCCTTCATCACGACGGGGCAAGAGATTCCCCGCGATATTGAAATTGCGGATTCGGGTCGAATCGCCTCGTTGATTCTAGGGGAGGAAGCGATATGAGATCAGAAGAGAAAAGGAATTTCGGGCATATCGTGGCCGAACCTCTGGTAACTCCTCCTAAAACTAAAATTACAGATCAGGCTGAAGGTCTTCGGCAACTGGTCCAGAACCGGAGTCGCACGACCAGTGCTCGTGTGGTTGCGGTTACGAGTGGAAAAGGGGGCGTCGGGAAGACCAATATTTCTGTCAACCTCGCGCTGGCTCTGTCCCAACTCGGGAAAAAGGTTGTCTTGGTCGATCTCGACCTGGGATTGGCGAATGCCGATATCTTGCTCGATGTCAATCCAAGATATAACCTTTCGAACGTCATTTCGGGCCGAAAAACGATCGAAGAGGTATTGGTTCCGGCTGCAGGAGGAATCTTGGTTGTCCCCGGAGCGAGTGGAGTCGAACGGCTGGCAAATCTGAACGAATTGGAACGATCGACGCTTCTGCGTAGCTTTGAGACGCTTCACAATAGCGCAGATATTATCCTCTTTGATACCGGAGCCGGGATTTCTCGAAATACGACCACATTTCTGTCCGCTGCAGATGATATAATTGTAGTGACGATGCCGGAGCCTACCGCCATTGTGGATGCTTATGCGGTGATCAAAATGTTGGCGGGAGAACCGGATCATGGAGATCTGTTTGTTCTGATGAACTTAACCTCGTCGAAACAGGAAGCGGAACGGTTTGCGAACGGTATTTCCGTTACGGCGAACAAGCTTATGAACGCGTATGTGGAGAAGCTTGGGTATGTTCTTCAGGATCCGCGTGTTGGTTCTGCCGTACGGCAGAGAAGACCCTTCCTCCATGCCTATCCCACTTCCCCTGCATCGGTCTGTGTCCGATCTATTGCGCGGAAGTTGGCGAATGCTCGTGGTGGGAATGGTCCCAGTGAGCGACCTGGATTTATTCGCAGGCTTTTCTCGGTCTTAAAGGGAGGACCTCGTGGATAGGGTGATCGGAGGGGTTCTTGGGTTAATGGCCTTTGTTGCTGTTATTTTGGCAGGGTCAATTACCGGTCTCTCTGTAGCGGAAACGATTGTTCGTGGAAGCCTCGCTGGTGTTGTTGGTTTTTTTGTAGGTTGGTTGTTGTTTGGAAAGGTGGGAATGGATTTGGCGAAGGAAGCCGCCGGTCCCATCGAATTGTCGGAGCCGGAGCCAAAAGAGGATGAGGATCCTAAAAAGGGCCCAACGGAGGAATCGGCTCCTTCGGAATCGTAACAGGTTTGTGCCGTATTCACCTTGGAGGGTGGATACGAAAGGATAAGTAGAAGAGGGGAATGAAGGAATGGCTAGTGTGACTAAGCGACCAAAAGAGGAGCTGACCAAGCTCTGGGAAGAGTATCAGAGGACTCGAGATGTTGCGATTAAGAACATCTTGTCGGAAGAGTATCTTCCTATCGTACGGTATGTAGCGGACAAGATGATTGAACGTCTTCCGCACAATGTGCAGGTCGAGGATCTGATCGGGGCCGGTATTTTTGGCCTTTTCGATGCGATCACGAAATTTGACCTCGCCCGGGGCGTCAAGTTTGAGACCTACTGTGTCGGACGAATCCGGGGGTCCATGCTCGATGAACTTCGGGCGATGGATTGGGTTCCTCGATTGACCCGAGCTCGGGCGAATAAGCTTGAGGCGGCGTATAATCGTCTGGAAAAGCTCCATGGACGGGCTCCGACCGATGTCGAGATTGCTCGAGAGTTGAAGTTAAAACTGGAGGAACTCGATTCTCTTTTCCGGGAAGTAAGCGGAGCCTCCTTGGTGAATCTACAGCGTCGGACTCTTGATAAAGATACGAATAATCTCGGGGTCGACATTATGGAGGATTCCAAGATCCGGGGGCCGATTACCGAATCGGCGAAGAAGGATTTGATCGATTTCTGCCGGGATCACCTCTCTCTGAAAGAGCGGTATGTCCTTATGATGTACTACTTTGAGGAGTTGACCTTGAAGGAGATAGGGACTATCCTAGATCTATCTGAATCAAGAGTCTGTCAGCTTCATGCGAAGCTGATTTCCCGTCTTCGGGCTTATTTGGGGAAGAAGGCGGGCGAAAATGCCTAATCCCGGAGGGTCGAGGAGTTCGTCATGGCGATTGAGTTCAGTAATCTGGGGATTCACCTCTATCACGCCGACGCTTCTCAGCAACTCCAAAATATGTTCCTGAGCGGCGATCGGGCCGCAGCGCATGCGGCGGCCAATCAGGCTCAAGAAGAGGCGAAAGCGAAGGCGGACGAGCAGGTCCAGGAGTCCGAAGAGACCGAAAACCCTGAGGTCAATGCCGAGGAAGGGGGGCAGCAAGGCTCTTCCCCGGATGAGCGGGGGAAGGATGATTCGGAGGAAAAGAAGCCTCCTCCCAAGCCGGAAGACCCTTCTGGACGGGGTCAGATTATTGATGTAAATGGGTAATCCCTTTTCCCCCTTCTGGAATTGAACTCCCCCTTGTGATAGGGTTACCCCCCGATGCATATCCTTTTGACCAATGACGACGGGTACCAGTCTCCCGGTCTCCGTTCTTTTGCTCGGGAACTGGAAAAGCTGGGGCGTGTCTCCGTTGTTGCCCCTTTGACTCAAAAAAGCGCTATTTCTAGTTCGATCACGCTCTATTCTCCTCTCATGGCATTTGCGAAAAAGGAAAAGGGGTTTCAAGGGTATGCGGTGGAGGGGACGCCGGCCGATTGCGTGAAACTGGCCGTTCGAGAATTACTCTCCTCTCCTCCCGATCTTGTTGTCAGTGGAATCAACTTTGGACTCAATACCGGATCGAATATTCTCTATTCCGGAACGGTAGCGGGAGCCTTAGAGGGTGCCCATCTGGGTCTCCCGGCGATTGCGGTCTCCCTTCAGGTATCGAAGAAACCGGCTTGGGATCGAACCGCGAGAGATGCCCGTAAAATCATTGCCGATCTTATTTCGGATGGAATTCCGAAGCGGATGCTCTACAACGTGAACCTTCCCAAACAGAAGCCAAAGGGGGTTCGTGTTGCCGTTCAAGAGCATCGTCCTTATCCCGACTTTTATGAACGTCGTGCCGATCCCCGTGGGCGCACCTACTATTGGCTCTGCGGGAATCCGGAAAAGAATCTTACGCCTTCTCGTAATGGAGATGGCCGTATTCCGACCGATGCGCGTGTGGTTTCGCAAGGGTATGTTTCGATCACCCCTCTTGTTCGTGACTTGACTCATCATGCGGGCGTGGAGCAAGTCCAAGATCTCTTTGAGACGCGATCTCGTAAACGGAGTCGTTGATCAAATTATGCTCTCCGATCGCCTCCAGAAATCCTGGGAAGATCTTCAGAAGAAGGGGCTCGTTCGCACGTCCCGGATTATAGAACGTGTAGAGGGTCCTTTCGTTTGGGTCGAAGGTCGAGAACGTCTTCTTTTCGCTTCGAACGATTACCTCGGTCTGGGGCAGCATCCAAAAGTATTGGAAGCCTCAAGATCTACAACTCCGTTTGGATGGGCTCCTGCCAGTTCCCGACTTCTTTCGGGGACGACTCGGCTTCATATTTCCCTCGAAGAACGGCTTGCGGAATTCCTCGGAACAGAATCAGCCCTCTTTTTTCCCTCTGGCGGCAGGCGTTAACGCTCTGCTTCAATCAGACCAAAAGCTTCCGGTTGAATTCT
>CAYRLD010000077.1:7236-8720 GCA_964424925.1 uncultured Planctomycetales bacterium | reverse complement strand
GTTGTCCGATTACCGGCTTGCGCAGGCGGCGCATATTCCGGATCAGGTCGCAGGTCATGCGAGAGAAGTTGTACTGTTCCTGGTAGTTCATCGTTACGAGATGTTTGATGATCTCGTGGAAGTCTCCGCCGGAACAGAACCCTTTCCCTTCTCCTGTAATCACGATGACGCGAGATTCGCGGTCGTCTTCGAGCCAGGAGAAAAAGTCTCGCAGTTCTCCATAGACGTCAAACGTGAGGGAGTTGAGTGTCTTCGGCCGGTCGAGGGTGATGCGGCCGATTCCATTGTCGAGTTCGTAGCGGAATGTTTTCGGTGTCATAATGTTTTCCTGAACTTTTGGATTTCGGGAATGATCGAGAGAAATTCTTCTTCCGTAGTATAGAAATGTGCGGAGACGCGAAGCCCGCAGAGGGGGCGGTAGTCGACCTGAATTCCCCGGGCAACAAAGTCGAGTTCCGCCTTATCGGCTCCATCGAAGTCGATGCAGACGACACCCGTTCGTCTGGAAGAGTCGGTTGGGCTGTTAATGCGAAGCCCTTCTTCCTGGGCGAGTTCGATCAGTTTGGATGTTAGCCGGACCGATTTCTCCCGCACCCGGTCTACCCCGACCTTCGAGATGATCTCGAGACCGGTACGAGCGGCCTGGATACCGGCTACATTGGGCGTTCCGGTAGCGAAGCGCATCGCCGAATCTGCGTATTCAAGGTTGAGGTCGAAGGCGAAAGGATCTTTGTGAGCAAACCATCCTGCGATACGCGGTTCCATCTGCGGCAGGAGATCGGGCCGAACATGGAGGAAAGAGGCTCCCGGGCCTCCGAGGAGCCATTTGTGGGAGCCGGCAACGAGGAAGTCGACTCCCCATGCCTGTACATCAATCGGCACGCAGCCGATCGTTTGGTAGGCATCAATAAAAGAGTAGGCTCCCTTCTCACGTGCCGCTTTTAGAATCGGATCGATCTCCATGAGATATCCCGATCGGAAGATTCCATGGTCAAGGGCGACGCAGAGCGTATCTTCATCGATCGCTTCGATAATCTTTTCGGTCGGAATGACAATCCCATCGGGACTCTTAATGACTTCGATTTCTAATCCCGCTTCTTCATGTCGTTTCCATGCGTAATAGAGAGAGGGAAAGTTGAGGTCGGTCAGGATGACCTTTTTTCTTCCTCCCGGCTTATAAATGGCCGAGATGACGATCGATGTCAGAGTAGATACATTTTGATGAAACACGGTCGTGTCGGGAGGGGCGTTGACGATCGAACCAGCTAGATTTGCGATTTCTTTCGCTCGGGGAATCCATTTTGTATAGGCATCGACCCCGTCGGTCGCCCAGTCGTCCGCATACTCTTTCAGTCGGTCGTAGGTTCCTCGTGGCATCGCCCCCATGGAGTGGCTTACGAGGTAGCGAGTCTTCTCAAGGATCGGAAATTCTTTTCGCCACTGGAGAAGGTCTTGATCGTCCGCCGTCATGGTCGTTTCCGTAA
>CAYRLD010000077.1:0-7226 GCA_964424925.1 uncultured Planctomycetales bacterium | reverse complement strand
TAAATCCGCCCGGTCCACTTTTCCGAGGTGGGTGCGGGGGAGAGTATCGAGGAGGAGAACTTCGCGCGGATATTTGTATGGCTCGATCGTCTCTTTTACAAATTGCTGAAGAGCGCTTTCGAGCCCGTCGGCTTTTTCGGTAACGACTACGTACGCCCGTGGCTTTATCAAACCGTTTTCATCTTCTTTTCCCACCACGGCGCATTCTTTTACAGCGGGGTGTTGTAGAAGGCAATTTTCGACCTCGCCTGGGGCGAGCCATTTTCCAGAAACTTTTAGAAGTTCATCTCCGCGTCCACAATAGGTGAACCATCCTTCTTCATCGCGGGAAACCATATCCCCGGTTCGATACCATTCTCCAAGGAAATGAGCTTTGGTTTTTTCCATGTTCTGCCAATAGCCGATCGCCATGGAATTCCCACGAACATGAAGCGCCCCAACTTCATTGGGGGGGACATCGTTCCCGTCATCATCGCAGACACGAACATCAAATCCTTCTATCGCTTTTCCAATGGATCCCGGTTTTGTTGCTTGAAGGGTGTTGGTGATGAAGATGTGCCACATCTCGGCTGTTCCGAGCCCGTCGAGAAGTTCCACTCCAAAGGTGCTCTTCCACCGGTGGTACAGTTCCTCGGGGAGGGCTTCCCCTGCAGAGGTGGAAAGTCGCAAAGAACTGAGGTCTTGTTCAGGAGCGGTCGGGTGGGAGACCATATGATTGATCATCGTCGGTACGTTGATCAGGATGGTCGGCTTATATTTGGCAATCTTTTCGAAGAGTGTTTCCGAAGTGCATCGGTCTGTGAAAAGGCAGACGGTCGCCCCCACGGAGAAGGGGAAGAGAAGGTTCGATCCGGTGGCGTATCCAAAATAGAGCTTTGGGATCGAGAGGGTGATGTCTGACTCCTGATATCCGATCGCGCCCTTCCCATAAAGCTCGGTTGTATTTGCGAAGGAGGTATGCGTCTGAACGACCGCTTTCGGCTTTCCGGTGGTGCCTCCTGAGAAGAGCCAGATCGCCGCGTCATCCCGATGGGTCTGGGCGGTCGGGAAGTTTTCGGAAAGAAGTTTCGCCGAATTTTCGAAGGAAGGGTGGCCCTCTTTTGCCCCCCCTACAACGAGAAGCTTTTTTAGGTGAGGGGCGTCTTTGGCCGCCGCCGAAAATTCGTCGAAGGTATCGTGGTGCACAATTGCGATCTTCGCCCGGGTGTAATTGTAGAAATAGGCGATGTCATTCGCTTTCAGGTGGGAATTGACCATCACCACAACGCTTCCCAGCTTTAGGATTCCAAAGAGGGCTCCGATATATTCGGGAATATCGGGAAGGGCGATGAGAATTCTATCTTCTGGTTCGCCTCCATGGGCCTGGAGAACCTGTGCGAAACGATTGGCCAGAGATTGGACCTCTTTGTAGGTGAGATCCCCTCGGTCGGAACGGATCGCAACCTTGTCTCCGAGCCCCTCCCGAACTCGATCGTCCAGGAAGTAGTCCGCAATGTTGAATGATTCTGGTGGAAGAAAGGTCATCGCGAGTCCGGATTATAGGGTGGTGATAAAACCGGGTCAAGCGGGTGGTGGGAAGATACACTAGGCCCATGCAGAAACGACTCGATCGAATGACCTGGAAAGAAGTGGGGCAACTCGATCACCCAAAAACGGTGGCTCTTCTACCCGTCGGTGCGGTGGAAGCGCACGGCCCTCATCTTCCGATTACGACCGATGTGATCATCGCCAATGCGATGGCTGAATCGGCCGCAAAGGAGCTCGATTCGAGGGGGAAAGGGGTTCTTCTTCTCCCTCCTATCTCATACAGTTCGGCTCGATATGCGGCAGGATTTGCGGGTACGATTTCGATTCAGCCCGAGACCGCAACGGCCGTTCTTGTCGATATTGGGCGGGCGTTGGCGGCGCAAGGGTTTCGTACCCTGGGAATTGCGAATGCTCATCTGGAGCCCTCTCATATCGGATCTATTATAAAAGCGGTGAAAACCCTTCGAGAAGAGGGGACCTTGACCGTCATATTTCCTGATGTCACACGGAAGCCGTGGGCTTTGCGATTGACGGAGGAGTTTAAGAGCGGGGCGTGTCATGCCGGGCAATATGAAGGCTCGATTGTGATGGCCGAAAAACCGGAGTGGGTTCGAGAAGAGATCCGAAAATCCCTTCCGCCAAATCCCGCCTCCCTTTCAACAGCGATCCGGGAGGGGAAAGATACCTTTGAGGCGGCCGGAGGACCGGAGGCCTATTTTGGGGATCCGGCGAAAGCCTCTGCAGAAGAGGGCGGTCAGACGATCAAAATCCTGGGCGAGATTCTTGCCGAAGCGGTTCTCGCGGAACCTGCTGATTGATTTCAATTTAGTTTAGGTGTAAAGTATATTTATGATTCTCAAGGGAAAGAATGTTGTGGTTACAGGGGGCGGCCGAGGAATTGGGGCTGCCATTGCCCACGAACTGGCCACCGAGGGCGCCTCTCTTCTTTTGGGAGCGCGCACGCTCACGCAGGTAAATGAAGTTGCCGAAGCGATTCGATCCAACGGTGGTTCTGCTTGGGCGGCCACATGCGATGTGACCCGGGAAGAAGATGTAAAAGCCTTTGCCGCAACCGCCGCCGAACATCTCGGTCAGGTCGATATTCTGATCAATAATGCGGGAATGGCCGATTCGGCTCCCCTCAAATCGATTACCCTCGAAGAGTGGAACCGGATGCTTTCGGTCAACTTGACCGGCGTGATGCTCTGTACCCGGGAGTTCCTGCCCGGAATGGTTGAGCGAAAGTGGGGCCGGGTGGTCAATGTCGCTTCCATTGCGGGTGTTGCCGGTGCGGCCTATATCTCGGCCTATGCGGCATCGAAGCATGGATTGATGGGCTTTACCCGGTCGGTTGCAGCTGAGGTTGCGAAAGCAGGGGTGACTGTGAACGCGGTCTGTCCCGGATATGTTCAGACGGATATGACCGAAGAGACGGTCGATCGCATCATAGAGAAAACGGGGCTTCCGAGAGAGAAAGCTCTCGCCAGCATTGAAACGATGAACCCTCAAGGACGAATTATTGAACCAGAAGAAATCGCGTATGTCACCCGGATGCTCTGCGATGATCGAGCCAAAGGGATTAATGGGCAAGGGGTGATTGTCGATGGAGGCTCGGTCCTCTCATGAGTCTCGAAATGATCAATCCGGAATCGTGGTTGGCTCCCAAGGGATATTCCAATGGGGTCGTCGCTCCCGCCGGAGGCCGCCTCGTTTTTGTGGCCGGTCAAATCGGGTGGGATGCGAATCAGAAATTAGTCGGGGAGGACTTTCTTTCTCAATTCCGTCAAGCGCTCGATAATGTCGTTTCTGTCATGCGGGCGGCCGGAGGGTCTCCCGAAGATCTTGCGCGATTGACGATCTATGTTGTCGACAAAGAGGAATATCTCTCCGGGATTCGAGAGGTGGGGGCGATCTACCGTGACATCATGGGGAAACATTTTCCGGCGATGGCCCTCGTTGTGGTAAAGGATCTTCTTGAGCCGGGGGCTCGTGTCGAGATCGAGGGAACAGGAGTTCTTTCATGAGCACCCCTTCTGCGGCTTCTCTCTGGATTCGTCTCGCCAAAAGTTATGGTATTACGCTTCGATCGGTTCGACGGATTCCGATGAGAGACGGAGTAACGCTTCCTCAGTTTGATGTTCTCGCACAGCTTCTCCGGTATCCGGAGGGAATGACTTCAAAACATTTATCCGAGGAACTCCTGGTGACCGCCGGAAATGTGACCGGTCTCATTACTCGTCTTCAAGCGAATGGGTGGGTAGAGCGTCACCCTCATCCCACCGATGGAAGAGCGGCTCTCTTGAAGCTAACGAAGGCGGGTCGCCGATTGATCGAAGCGGAAACAAAACTTCATTCAGAGGGACTGGAAAAACTTTTCCAGGGGATTTCGACGAAAGAGAGAGTGGTTTTGAAAAAAGCCCTCGACCAGTTTCGTTCTTCCCTTGAATCGTAAGGAGCTTTTTGATGCCCGATACGGCTTCCATACGTGCCTTTCTCGACGATCGTCATGGTGACCTCGTTTCGAATATCCTCCCATTTGTTCGTAAGGAGATTGTTCCTCTTCCCGCTGTAGAGGAAGACGAGGATGCGCGGGATCAGGCGAAAGGGATCTTGACCCTCCTGGGGAAAACGGGGTGGGTCGATTTTGCTGTGGGGGAGACTCCGGACCTTCGTTCGGCTTGCCTTGTTCGGGAAGCTCTAGGGGGGGCGTCTTCTCTTGCGGATGCTGTCTTTGCCCTTCAATGTCTCGGGGCGACACCGATCCGCCTTTCTGGGTCGTCTGAAATGAAGTCGACATGGCTTCCGAAGGCGGTCAGTGGAGAGGCGATGATGGCCTTTGCGATGACCGAAGCGGAGGCGGGCTCCGATGTGGGTGCCATGACGACGACCGCGGTACGGGACGGGAATGGGTATGTCATGAATGGCGCGAAAACCCTTATTTCAAATGCGGGAATTGCGGATGCCTATGTTGTTTTCGCTTCCACAGATCCGGCGCTAGGCAAGAAAGGGCTTTCTGCTTTTCTCGTTGAGGCGTCGAATCCAGGATTAAAATTTATGGGGCCTCAGGTCCTTAGCGCTCCTCACCCTTTGGGCGAGATCTCTTTTGACGATTGTCGTGTCGAAGAATCGGCTCGTCTTGGCGAAGAAGGGGAGGGTTTTAAGATCGGGATGGCAACCCTCGACCGACTACGGACCACCGTGGCGGCCGCCTCTTGCGGAATGGCGGAACGGGCGCTCGAGGAGGCGATGAGTTATGCCGAGAAGCGTACCCAGTTTGGGCAGACTCTTTCCCGGTTTCAAATGATCCAGGACAAGATCGCTTCGATGGCAACGGAACTGACCGCTTCCCGGCTTCTTGTCTATCGTGCGGCATGGGAGAAGGATACCGGCCAACCCGACACTCCGATCTCGTCTTCCATGGCGAAGGCGTTCGCGACAGAGGCGGCCCAACGGATTGTGGACCAGTCACTGCAGATTCACGGGGGACGAGGAATGCTGGCCGAAAATATTGTCGAAAGGCTCTATCGAGCGGTTCGGGCCTTGCGCATATATGAGGGAACCTCCGAGGTTCTTCATCTGGTGATTGCGAATCAACTTTTCCGGGCGCGGAAAGGGTCTGAAAAATGAGCCGCTTCCGGTGCCATGTCTTTGTTTGTCTGAACGAGCGGAAGCCGGACGATCCTCGGGGGTGTTGTCGATCTCGGGGTGCGGATGAGGTTCTTGATCGGTTGAAGGGCGAAATTCACCGTCTGAAACTTCGCCGGGAAGTTCGGATCAACAAAGCGGGTTGCCTCGATCAATGTGCCGAAGGGGTTAGCATGGTGGTCTATCCCGAAGAAGTTTGGTATGGACAGGTCTCTCCCGAAGATGTTGATGAGATTATTGAGAACCACATCGTGGGTGGTAATCCTGTGGAGCGTCTTCGAACCGATCGGAGCTGAAGATGTGGCGTCCTCCTGAAAGGATAAAGCATTCGTTACCCGACCCGGGTTGGCCTACGCGTGAGGCGGCCGCTTCGGCTCAGTGGTTTCAGCCGATCCAACTTGGGCCGATCTCCCTCCGTGAGCGAACTTGGATTCCGGCGATGGTTCCCTGGAGAGCGACCGAGGACGGTCTGGTCACACCGGAAGTTCTTTCCTGGTATGAACGGTTTGCCGAGGGCCGTCCGGGGGCCATCGTGGTTGAAGCGACCGGTATTCGAGATATCCCGAGCGGACCTCTTCTTCGGATCGGTCACGACCGGTTTCTTCCCGGGCTCGAAAAGCTGGTCGAAACGGTTCGGAAGGCGAGTGGGGGAGAGACGAGGCTTCTCATTCAGGTGATCGACTTTCTGGTGGTTCGTCGTCGTCCGGATCCTGAGAAATATATCAGGAAATATTTAGAGATTTCGGACCATTACCGTGAAGAACTCGGGACGATCCCGGACGGAGAGATTCGGGAAACTCTTCTTGCGATGACCGAGGAAGAGCGGTCGAAGGTCATGACTCCTCGCGACTTCGAATCTCTTCAACAAGGATTTCGCGAACGGGTCACGGATATGGATCAGGATCATATTCGGGATCTTCCCAAGACCTTACCGGGGATCTTTGCCCAGGCGGCCGGGCGCGCCGAGAAAGTCGGTTTTGATGGGGTCGAACTTCATTACGCGCATGCGTACACAATGGCTTCTTTCCTCTCAGCCCTAAATGATCGACCGGATTCGTACGGGGGGGGGCGCGAAAACCGGGTTCGTCTTCCCCTGGAGGTGTATCACGAGGTGCGTAGGGCTGTATCCGATTCTTTCGCTGTCGGTTGTCGTTATTTAGCGGAAGAGGGTATTCCAGGAGGAAATACGGTAGACGATGCTCAATTCTTCGGACTTGAATTTGCAAAAGCCGGAATGGATTTCCTCTCTCTTTCCCGCGGGGGAAAGTTTGAGGATGCAAAACAGCCCGCCGTCGGGTGGTCCGCCTACCCGTATACCGGGCCGAGTGGATACGAATGTATGCCGACGGTTCTTTCTGATGAGGAAGGCCCTTTTGGTCGAAACGTAGAGGCTTCCCGTAGGATTCGGGATGCGGTTCGATCGGCGGGGTTCCCTACCCCGATCGCGGTTCATGGGGGGATCTGCTCATTTTCTCAGGCGGAAGGGATTCTTGAGAGGGGCGAGGCGGATATTGTCGGGGCGGCCCGTCAATCCCTTGCCGATCCCGACTGGTTTCGAAAGATCCGATTGGGGAAAGGGAGCGAGGTTCGTCGTTGCGAATATACGAACTACTGTGAAGGTCTCGATCAGAAACATAAGACGGTTACCTGTAAACTGTGGGACCGGGTAGACCTAGATGAACCGGGTGTCCAAAAGACTCCGGATGGGTACCGACGGTTAACCGCTCCGCCTTGGCAGATGGATTCGGAAGTGTGATACAATTCCGGGCAAGATATGGATGATTTTGATGTCGTGGTTGTTGGGGGAAGTGTTGCGGGTTCCGTGACGGCACGGGAACTCGGGCGTAGGGGGCTTCGTGTCGGACTCTTTGAGAAAGAGCGATTTCCCCGATGGAAGGCGTGCGGGGAAATTCTTCTTCCGCAGGGAGTTCTGGCTCTTTCCGAGATGGGACTCGATTACTCCGCACCCCGGATTAAAGGGGTTCGCTTTGTCTCCCCCTCCGGGTACTCTGCCGAAGCCGATTTTCCCGATGGATATGGCCTTGCTGTACGAA
>CAYRLD010000076.1:0-8756 GCA_964424925.1 uncultured Planctomycetales bacterium | reverse complement strand
ACAAGAATACACACTTACAATAAACGACGATATTAACATCAAAAAAAAACCCTCGATCATTACCGATGGGGAACAGACATTCTTGAACCGAACCGGAAACCCCGGAATGGCCACAGGAGGAAGTGGCGACGTTCTCTCGGGAATGATCGGGACCTTCCTCGCCCAAAAATTTTCTACGATCGATGCCGCTCGTTTGGGAACACATCTGCACGGACTTGCGGGAGATATCGCCGCCCAGAAAAAGGGCGAAATTTCCCTCCTGGCTACCGATATCATCGATACTCTTCCGGAAGCATTCAAGAGGTGGACGAAATGATCTCTCGTCGAGAATTTATGGCCGGAACGACGGCAGGGATCGCTTCACTCCATGGTCCCCGCGCAACCACCCTTCCCTGTGTCATCTCCACCTGGTCCTTTGGGAAGAAGGCGAATGCAGAGGCTTGGAAGGTTCTTGCAAAAGGGGGTAACGCTCTCGAAGCGGTTGAAAAGGGAATCAATAACGCGGAACTCGATCCGACGAACACGAGTGTCGGCTACGGAGGGTACCCCAACCAATCGGGAGAAGTCACCCTCGATGCGGTACTCATGTGGGGTCCGACACATAAAGCGGGTGGGGTTGGTTGCCTAAAAAGGATCAAAACACCCATCAGTGTCGCTCGTCGTGTTTTGGAGAAAACAACACACACATTCCTCGTAGGAGAAGACGCGACTCAATTTGCTCTCGCCGAAGGGTTCCGAGAAGAAAACCTCCTGACACCCAATGCAAAACGAGCCTGGGAAAAGTGGAAAGCCAAGCCCCAGCGTAAAGATTTCCGCAATCACGACACGATCGGCATGGTCGCCATTGATAAAAATGGAGATATTTCTGCCGGCTGCTCTACAAGTGGTCTGGCTTGGAAAATTCCCGGAAGAGTCGGAGACTCTCCAATCATTGGATCGGGAACGTATTGTGATAATGAGGTTGGCGGTGCCGCGGCAACGGGAAACGGAGATGTCATGATGCGCTTCTGCCCAACCTTCCTCGCGGTAGAACTGATGCGCGAGGGCGCCTCCCCCACCGAAGCGTGTATCCGGAGCCTCGCTCGAATTACAAAAAAAGGGTACCAGGCGAGTGCCTGTCTGGTTGCCGTGAACAAAAAAGGAGAGTTTGGGGCGGCCAAGATCGGCCGATCGGGGTTTCCGTATGCAGTTCGAAATGAAGACGTAGATGAGGTGAGAGAAAGTCGGTGAGGCACCCTCTTCTGTTCCTGACCCTTCTTGCCGGATGCACTCCACAGAAATTCGAAGATATTCCTACTCGGGAAATATCAGATGCCTTCAAAGAGGTGCAATCCCTAAAAGCGTATGCCCGGGTTAGTATTGGGGGTTTTGATCAATCTGGAAGTTTCAATGCCCAAATCGTCTGGCGGGCCCCCCAAGACCTGAGGGTACGAACCTCCTACTTTGAGTTCTCTTCAATCGGAGATCGATTTCAACTCTGGCTTCCCGATGAAGAACGATTTATCACAGGATCAATCGAGGAATTCCGAAACTCGGAGCAAGGAGAGCTTTTTCACCTTCTTACGGCCGCCCTTCCCAGAAAACCTCAATTCATCGCTTTTATTTCCCGCCCTCGTTGGAACTATGGAATAACCGAAGAGGCAACCTATCGATTTGACAGAGCGGCCCCCGTCGATCGAAAGGACTCCGCCTATGTTCGATACGAAGAGATCCGCGACGGGATTGCCAGAGACCTCCTTGTCCGGAAGAACGGAAAATCACTCCGACTGCGCCTCCTGAAAATGACCCAAGACAAAAAGATTCCGGACGAGCTCTTCACCATGATCCCGCCCGAGGGAGCAAAGCTGGAAGAGTACCGCCCGTGATTTTCGATTGGATCGCTCGCGTCACGAAAGAACATCGAAATAAGGTCATCACCCTCTTCGCCCTCCTTACCGCCATCGCAGCCTATCAGGGCTCGAAACTCCGTTTCGAGGGAGATGTTAGCTCCCTTCTCCCGGAGGAGGATACCCGGCTCTATCGTGAGATCATCGATCAGGTAGGAAGCCAAGCCGATCTTGTAATTCTTCTCGAAGGAGAAGATCCGGAACAACTCGCTTTCGCCGCCGAAAAATTTCGATCCACAATGGCAAAACATCCCAACGTTAAATCGGTCACTTATCGCCCAAAGATGGAAGGACCTCTGCCCCAGGAATACGCACCCAGGCTCTCTCCGGCGGAGATGACACAGAGGTTGATCGTTGTCCGGGAAAAATTAAAAAAAGGTCTAATCGATATCGCCGTAAAAGAAGATCCTCTCGGAATCAAAGAAGACCTGGCGAGAGAGGCACGGAAACGTTTCTCCGGCTTCCGCTTCGACCTCTCTGATGGAATGCTCTACGCTCCCAATCGGAAGGCAATCTTGGTCATCATCGCCGGACACAAAAAACCTCATGACCTAGAGGCGGCCCGATCCACATACGATCTTGCAACAAGCATCTCAGTACCCGTTCGCGTCTCGATGACGGGAGGGTACGCCGTTGCGGTGGTCATGCAGGAGACGATTCGATCCGATTTCTTTAACACGGGAATTTTCTCGATCGTCGGGGTGACGCTCATGTTTCTTTTCGGATTCCGAAGACTTCGGGCAATCCCCTTCGCGGCCATTCCGATCGGAGTGGGAACGATCTTAACTCTGGGATTAACCCAGATGATCTATGAACGGTTGACTCCGATCACCATCGTCTTTGCACCGATGTTGGTTGGACTTGGTATCGACTTCCCCATTCACTTTTATAATCGATGGAGGGCGGAAGGGGATATCCGTAAAGCAATTGCCGGATTCGGCCCCTCTGTTTTTGCAGCCGCCCTGACGACCTCTGCCGTCCTTTGGTGCCTTGCCCCCTCCCGCTTGAACGCATACAGAGAACTCGGAGTGATCGCGGGGTGCGGAGTCCTGCTTACATTGGCCGCCACCCTTTTCCTCTGCCCCATCATTGGATCAAAAGTGAAGGATATTCAGGCCCCCCGATTTAATATCACAAGATTGGGATCCCAGGTCTTTCCCCTCCTCATTCTGTTCACCCTTGCGATGACGGTCTTTGCCTCCAAAGGAATCCGCTTTCAAGGGGATGCCGCAAATTGGGTGGGACACGCCCCTGTTTTCCAAACACAGGTCCGCATTGCGAACCTTTTCGAAGGAACTCTAGAAACCGTCTTCTTCCTCTCCCGGAGTGAAAAAGAAGCCGAAGAACTCAAACCGAAATTAGAACAACTTGTCGAGGAGGGCATTTTCTCTGGGGTGGCCCCGGCTTATCCCCCACTTCGAAGCCCCACATTCCAAACCGATTTTGCGAAAGCGCTCTCCAACGCTGGATTCCGCAAAGGGGCATTTACAGACTATTCGGATTGGATCCAGGAACGACTCCAAGCCGACGCACCGAAACTTCTCGTCTCCGTCGGCATGCTAAAAGAAAGAATAAGAGAAAGAGAGCACCGGGAAAGAATTCACACCCAAATCACCGAAACCACCGGAATTGAATTCACAGGGGGGACGGTTTTGACCCAATCTCTCGATAATACATTTCGAGAAGATGCGCAAAGGGCGACCCTTCATGCAGCCATGGTGATCCTTTTCATCACGCTCATCCTTTTACGAAAGATTCTCCACACCCTCTTTGCCCTCATCCCTGTCATTTTTGGTGCAATCTGGACTTTGGGCATCATGAATCTAATTCAGATCCAGGTAGACCCCCTTAGTGTTACGGTCTTTATGTTGATGGGAGGCATTAGTATTGATCATGGGATTCACATGGTCTCCCGGGCAAAACAGATCGGAGGAGAACACGCCTCGGCAGAACTCTTTCGTCCTGTCGTCCTGACCTCAGGGACCTCCCTCATCGGATTCGGATCTTTGATCACCGCGACCCACCCCATGGTCCATTCTTTTGGAACGACCGTCATGATCGGAATCTCAGCCGGACTCTTTGCGACGATTCTGATCCTTCCGGTTCTCCTGGCAAAAGCATTCCCGAGGAAAACCGGATGAAGCGCCGGGGAGGGTTTTGGAACTCGTACGCGGCCATGATTCCGCTGCGGATTCTGGCCGCCGTCCTGCCCCGAAGAATATGCCTTTTTCTGGCCATACATCCCTGGGCTCGGTTTCTGATCGACTTCATGTACCTGTCGCGATGGGAAAAGCGATGGGTCACGATTGACGGAATTATTCCCTCGGCACCATTTATTATCCTTGGGAAGCATGAAGGTCACTGGGAGATGGGAGCCGCCGCACTGGCACAAAAGGTCCCCCTGACCGTCGTGGTGGAACATCATCCAGACCCGAAACTGATGACCTTTCGAGAGAAAGTTCGAAATCGATTCGGAATCGAAACCATCGTCGACCGAGGCAGCGTCGCACCGAAAATTCTCTCTGCCCTTCGCCGTGGAAGAGCGGTCGCTCTTCTCGTCGATCGGGATCCAAAGGCACTTCGAGGAGCAACGGTCCTTGCACGAAGGGTCGAATGCCCGATCCTCCAAGGGACGGTCCCGATGGAACCTCGTGGACAATACCGCCTGGTCGTTTCTACCGCCCCTCCCCAACTTTTTGAATGCGG
Source organism: uncultured Planctomycetales bacterium (assembly GCA_964424925.1). GTDB lineage: Bacteria > Planctomycetota > MHYJ01 > MHYJ01 > JACPRB01 > CAYRLD01. The sequence continues at coordinate 4,164 of CAYRLD010000076.1, read as the reverse complement.
TCTAAAAGAGACCCTGATATGGTAGTCCACATGATTATCGGATCCCTTATTCTGACCCTTCTTGGGACGCAGGAGGATCTCGACGAAATCCTCGAGAAAATGCGAACGAGCACCTCCACCATAAAAACGATGCGGTCCACCTATAAACAGATCAAGACGATGTCCCTCCTCGATGAAAAGGTAACGATCGATGGAACGCTCTTCCACGACAAAGAAAAGGATTCCACCCGATGGCAATCGGAGGACGGGACGATCCAGCAGTTAGATCGAGACCGATATATTGCCGTCTTCCCCGGGTTAAAAGAGGTAGAAATCTACCCCCTTAAAGAGAGAGGCAAAGCTTTTCGGACGATCATGGGCTCCCCCGACCCGGAGGAGATGCGAAAAGAGTTTGAGATCGCCCTCGTCTCTCCTGCCGGAGAGCCGATCCGACTGAAACTTCATCCGAAAAACGACTTTCTCAAAAAGAGAATTCGAGAGGCTTATCTTCAGATCAGTTCCGAAACTCATCTGATTACGGAAGCCCGATATACGGAAATAAATGGCGATACGGTCCAGATTCTCTTCCAGAATATGCAGATCAATCCGGACCTCCCCGTGGAAACACAAATGAGTGTAAAACTACCTGAGAATCTAAAGGTTTCCCTCCATCAAGGAGATATTGGGGCTCTTGATGTCGATGCAATCGTCATCTCGATGAATAATGACCTCATCCTGGGCGCCGGGGTTTCGGGAAGCATCCGCCGTGAAGGAGGAGACTCCATTCAGGAGGAATGCCATAAAATCGGAACCATACCGCTTGGGGAGGTTGCCGTCTCCACCTCAGGAAATCTGCGATCGGGGAAAATCATTCATGCCGCGGTCAATCCTCTCGGACTCTGGGCGGATCGGAACTCGGTCCGTACCGCATCTACGAATGCTCTGAAGAAGGCTCAAGAACTGAAATTCAAATCTCTCGCGATGATCCCGATCGGATGTGATGCGGGAGCCTTTTCGCTCGACCAATGTGCCGAGATCATGATCGACCTTCTCGGAACCGTTATCGAAGCAGATTCCTCCCTCCAAGAGATTATCTTTGCAACGTACGACGAGAAAGAGTTTGAGATTTTCGCTTCGCACTGGAAGGAGAAATTTCCAGAAACCGACTTTACCCCACCCTCTTCGCCTGTGCGAGTTGAAGAAGTCTCCTCCGAGACAGATTAAGGGCGAAATCGAACATTCTGGAATGTAACCGGAATCACCTTTTCCTGGCTTCCTTTGTAGGTCGACATTTCTAATCGATCCATGACCATGTCCGGCTTTCGTTCGAACGAGACTTCATAAGATTGCCATGAGATCCCCTGGCCAAAGGTCGTCTGGGAACCGGTCATCCGCCCCTTTATGGTCTGACCCTTCTGGGTAACAAGACTCATCTTTGGCATTTTTCGCTGGGTCTGTCCGGTGACCTTCACTTTGAAATGAAATTTCCCTTTGGACTTTTCGACCTCTTGAAGTTCGGCCTGAAAAGTCGTCCCCGATCCGATGGACCCCTTCTGGAGGTCCTCACGAGAAAAAGAGACGAGATCGGTATCTCGTGGAAAGGTGACAACAAAATCTCCCGCTACCTTCGTGAAAACCTTCACTTCGGGGGGAGGAGGGGTCTGAAAAAGAACCGGATGTGAATAAAAGGAACCGGGGTTCGATGAATAAGCAAGAATGGAAGTCCGCCCCATGACTTGCAGATGATCGAGAAGGGAGTTCCCCTTTTCATCCGTCAAAGACTTCAATCGGAAATTCACCGATATGGGAACCGTATCTGGTTCCCATGCAGATTGAAGAATTAACTTACCTGACTTCGTCTCCCCTCGCCCAAAATTGACCCTTTCGGTCATTTGGATAGCCGAAATCCAGATCATGAACTGATCCTCAAAGAGCCTCGGTTTGGGCGCGTAGGGTCTGTTCTGAAGAATCAGTTTCCATCGTTTCTCCAGATTGGAATTGCGGAGTGAAGAACGAAGAGACGTATTCTGTACAGGAACTATCTGAAAATCGAGATTTCCATCGAGTCGACAGATCTGATCAATGGCTTTAAACAGAGGCAGACGATCGATCTCGACCGAAAGTTGGTACGGATTCCCCTTATATTGAAGATCCACATTCGTACGGAGTTGAGACCTAATCTGAGAGAGAAGTTCCACTGTGTCGATCGATTCTTCGGAAAGGGTCAGGCTGGAAGGGCCTGGATTAAACCGTTTGGCCCACTCAAATCTCCGAATGAGGAGGATGACCTCTTCAATTCGAGCGCGCACCTCCTCCTCCTGATGGGAAGCTCTCTCCTCAAGAGGTTCGATAATGGAGATCCCCTGTTCGATCAATTTCCGTTCTGCATCATCACGAACATCAATCCGGTCATCGGAAAGATCTTCGATCAATTGCGAAAGGTCCGGTTCGTCCTGCGCAAGCGCAAAAAGGAAGAAAAGAGATGTGAAAAATAGATTCATTCGACGAGAACATCTCGAAACGAAAAATAAACGGGACGGACATATGTCTCCGTTACTACCGAGAAGGAGATCTTCTTTGGATCACCCTGATTATTTACATTTAGATACGTAATCTCATACTTCCGCTCGGTGTTCCCCTTCGAACGAGAACTCCTCTTATAGGAACGATAGGGGAAACCCGCATCGTCCAGGACCTGAATTCGATCGTCTCCGGGGAAGAGGACTTCCGAGTGGGAGGAGCGGAGAGAAAGAGTCAGAGAGAGTCTCCGAGTCCGATACGATAGATCTTCAACGACCGCCGTAATGCCGTCCCTTTCCATTCGAATCGGGTCCCCATCAAAACGGGGCGTCATCTCAAACAGAACTGACTTTAAAGGAAGAACAACCGGGACAGATCCACGGATAAGACCGATCTTCCGTTCGGGAAAGACACCCGGCGTTATTCCGATCTCAAAGGAATGAAGAGCCACATCTCGGTATCGATTCCGAGCCAGGTCCGACTTTGTCCGCAAAGAAACCTGCTTAAATTCCAAACCGGTGGAACAAAGACCTCTCACCAAGGAGGGCTCTTTAATTGATAAAATTCGATTGCGCGGGTCCGAACGGATCGAAAATTGAAGGCTTGTTTGACCCGAGGGAGGAGATTCGAAGGAAGTATAAGTAGAGCGGAGGAACGACTCCAGACGAACTTCGTAATTCCGAGAAAGGCTTCGAATGGAAGACCCCCCATTTCCGGGAACGATCCGATAGGTCCCCCCCACACCCTCAACAATATCGAGTTCCGCTTTCGTACCGAGTTCTTTCAGGATCTCAAACCAATACCCTTCTTTTCTTTTCAAGGTAATCTCTCCCGAGATGAGAGAGCGGCGCTCCAAGGTAATCCCCGCTTTTTCGGCAAGATCCCCTGCAATTCGGGCCCCCTCCCCCGACCAGACCCCTAGCTGAACTCGAATTGGTTCCGGATACCTTTTTCCGGCCTTCCGCCGGGCCTCCCATTCGGCCAAAGCGATCCCTTTCCACCAGGGATCCGAACAACGCTCGATCTCTTGAGCCCCCTCTTCTCCAAGTTTCGATAAATGTTCTACGGCATCCCATCGTTCCGCTTCACTCCCTGATGAGAGTCGATCTCCCCAAGAGAACGGGTCTTGAAGTAAGATTAATATGAGAATCAAATTCATGCGGCGTTCATTCTATGCCCCTGGACAGAGGGAAACAAGGGGAGTAGAGTCAGGGTATGAGTGACTGCCTTTTTTGTAAGATCGTTGCGGGTGAGATTCCCTCTGATACGGTCGACGAAGGGGAAAACTGGATTGCCTTCCGGGATATCAATCCGCAAGCCCCGACCCACATCCTCATTATCCCCCGAGAACACTTCTCTACCGTCAACGAGATTGATGGAAAATCAGCAGGAGTGCTTATTGAAGCGGCGAAAAAGATCGCGGCATCCGAAGGGCTTTCGGAAGCGGGATACCGGCTGGTATTCAACGTCCAGGCGGGCGCAGGACAGACCGTATTTCATGTCCACCTCCATCTCCTCGGAGGAAGATCCCTCACCTGGCCACCGGGATAAAATTTCTTCCGAAAAAAGAAAACCCCCGGGCCCTTTCGGGTCCGGGGGTTTTTTGTGTACTGGTTGGTGGGAGGACTAGAAGTCCATTCCGCCCATTCCGCCCATTCCACCCAT
>CAYRLD010000075.1:5927-8757 GCA_964424925.1 uncultured Planctomycetales bacterium | reverse complement strand
CGTTCTTTTATCTTTCCCGTGGATGGGGGCTTCGGCTCTTGCGGCCACTTTAATGGCGTATTCTCCTTCTCTTGGAACGGCTTTTTTCCTTTCTGTTTCGGCCCTTCTCCTTATCGAAGGCGGAAAGAAGTTTTCCTCCCTCCCTTTACAGATGCAAGGTGTCCTTTTCTGCCTTTTGGCTTTCGGTTTTGTTGCAGGTGTAAATTTGGATTCGGATGGAGCTATTTATGGGGTTTCGAAACGGCTTCTCTCTATCGTTCCCGTCCTTGGAATCTGGTTCTACAATCAGATTCGCATTAGTGACTCTCCCTTCCACTTAAGACCTGTTCTTTCTGTTGCATGCTTCGTTGGGCTTCTTTCTCTTGTTCGGTTTGAATTGGGTGCCGGGGGGACGCCTTTGGCATGGGGCTTCGTTTCCGTCATTTGGATTATTTGTGGCATGTATTCCCGGTCGGGGCGAACTCTTTTAGAAGGGACCGTTGCCAGTCTGGCGACTGTCGTTCATTATGCATCGATCTCCCATCCGCATATTCCATTTTTCCAAACGGGCGGGGAGGCCGTGGTTGGGATTCCCATTGCGATCCTTTTCTTGGGTCTCCATGCGTGGATTCGAAAAGGTTTTCTTTCTCGAGAGGCCGGATCGCTCCCTGTTTGGAATCTCGTTCGGGCTGGGATGAACTTGTCCCTGGTCTCAATATTCTTCTTGGTTCTGGCTCGTACGGTCGAAGGGACCTGGTTGACCGGATCATGGGCAATCCTATCCGTTGCGTTGGCATTTTATGGATTTCTCCTTCGAGATCGAATGTGTCGTTGGGCGAGTCTTCTTGTACTCGCGATCTGTATCGGAAAGCTGTTTTTCTCCGATTTTGGTTCCTTTACGATGCCTGTGAAAATTGTCACGACGATCGCCGTGGGTGTTTGTATGGTTGCCATTTCGATCGTATATGCTCGAAATCGTGATCTCCTAGCGGATTATTTCACGAAGGAATAGTCGCGTTGACAGGGGATATCATCGTGCCTATTATGTTCCCGATGAGTATTTCTTGGCTTCTAATTTTGGTGCCTCTTCTTCTTCCGCTGCAAGATCCACAGGTGGGGAAAGCCGCTCGGATAAATGATGAGGTGATCACCTGGGAGGAACTCCGGCAGAAGTACAGAGGACTTTCCCCTCAGAGTTTAACCCCCGAATTTTTGCGTGCCGCCCTGCGTCAAGAAGCAGAAGAACGGTTATTCCTCCAGGAAGCGAATCGGCGAAAAATCCAGGTTAGTGAACCAGAAATAGATCAGGCGGTTTCTCGCGTGGTACGTGCCTTTGGTGGGAAAGAAGTGTTTGAACAGTACCTTCGGTATCGAAATCTCACGGTGACCCAACATCGGGAGAAAAGTCGAAAGGAACTGTTGGAAAGTAAATTGTACCGAAAACTGATGCAGGAAGGGATGTACGGTCAATCAATCCTTCTTGTAGAAACGATTTCCCCCAGTGAAATCCGGAATTATTATAATGCGAACCATGGAAAGTTCATGGAACTTCGCCACGTAGACGTCTTTCGTATCGCTTTCCAATTTCGAAATTCTTCTGAGAAAGATTCACGAAAGATCCTTGCTGATTCTGTGCGGCGAAGGCTTCTCGATTCTTCCGATCGGTATATGACTGCGATGTATTATTCTGATATTCGGGGGAGTGGGCCGAAAGGGCAGGATCCTTTTGTGCTGAGAAGGGTGCAGAAGAAGAGTAAATATTTTTCAGAAAAGATATCCCGATATCTTTATGAAGACCTTCCTGTGCAAACGTACAGCCCGGTACTTTTGGATGGGAACAGTTGGAATATTTTTTATCTCCTGGAACGGGTGAATAAACCAGCTGATTCTTTTGAAACCGCCCAACTGAAGATCCGGAGTGAGTTGGAAAATCGAAGGCGGCAGGAGAATCGAAAGAAACTTCTCCAAGAACTTCTTAAGAATGCCTACGTGGAACCGGCTGATCTTTTTCAGGAATGAGTACCACTCCAGAAGAATGGGCCGTGAACCTTTCCCGGCTTCGGGATCGGATCTCCCTTCTTTGTGAGCGTTCCGGAAGAGATCCGGAGACGGTAACCATTCTTCCCATTACGAAAAGCCTTTCTCGGGATTCCATGAAACATATTGGGAATCTGGATATTTCTGATGTGGGCGAAAATCGAGTATTAGAAGGCCTTTCTCGTCGGCTGGAATCCTCTTCTTCTTTCCGGTGGCATATGGTCGGCCACGTGCAAACCAATAAGGTTAAGAAGCTTCTCGACTGGGTTGATGTTCTTCATTCATTGGACCGTATTTCATTACTGGAATCTCTCGAAAAGGAACTTGGGCGGCGGGGGGTTCATCTTTCCTGTTATCTTCAAATCAATGTAAGTGGTGAATCTTCTAAAGGGGGCTTTGTTCCAGAAGAAACAGGGGAGATATTGAACCGAATTCGGGAGGAGGCGCCCCATATTGACATTTTGGGACTGATGACCATGGCTCCCTTAGGAGGGGAGGCTCGACCCCATTTCCGTACCTTGCGGGAATTGGCCGATAGGTACCATCTTTCCGATCTTTCCATGGGCATGTCTGGGGATTATGAAACGGCGATTGAAGAAGGGGCGACCTGTGTTCGTATTGGAGGGGCTATTTTTCGATAGAGATATGTGTCGGGTCACCGTATAATTTTCACTGAATCAAAGCGGGGGCATCCTTTTGGCCAGACTATTTATCGAAAACGGGCCTGATAAAGGCCGGTCCATCACCATTCCGGAAGGAGAGTCGATCTCTCTAGGGCGGGATCAGACGGCTACCTTTGCTCTCCGCGATACCA
>CAYRLD010000075.1:0-5917 GCA_964424925.1 uncultured Planctomycetales bacterium | reverse complement strand
CATGGCCTCTCGAATTCATTTCCAAATTGAAACCCGGGATGGAAACTTCTGGTTGATCGATCTTGAATCCATGAATGGAACCTCATTGAATGGTCAACTGGTGAAGGAATCGAAGCTCTCTTCAGGGGACCTGATCAATGTCGGGGATACACGGATCAGTTTTCTTACTGATGATACCTCGGTGGGAGCTCTTGCCGGGCATCGTATGGGGGGGTATCGAATTGTAGAGCGTATTGGTCGTGGCGGAATGGGGATTGTGTATAAGGCGGAGCAAGTCGATCTCCAAAGGGAAGTGGCTCTGAAAGTCCTTTCGGAAGAAAACGGGACCGATAAGGAATTTATAAATCTATTTGTCCACGAAGCTCGTGCGTCTGCAAAATTGAACCATCCCCATATTGTGCAGGTTTATGATGTAAAGAGGCACGGAACGGTTTACTACTTCTCCATGGAGTACGTATCCGGAGGAAGTCTCCAAGACCTTCTGAACCAGGATCGAAAGGTCGATCCCGAAAAAGCGATTAAAATGATCTTGGATGCCTCCCGGGGGTTGGAATACGCTCATTCGAAGGGGTTTGTCCATCGGGATATTAAGCCTGATAATCTTATGATCTCCGAAGAGGGGCAGATTAAGATTGCGGATCTTGGATTGGCCCGGAGAGTCGATGAGAATGTGGGGCCTAGTGAAGAACATGTTGTCTTTGGTACACCGCACTATATTGCTCCTGAACAGGTACTTGGGCGACCCGCTGACTTTCGAAGTGATATCTATTCTCTTGGATCCACGGCCTACCGAATGCTTGCGGGAACGACCCCTTATCAAGCCCCTGGAATTCGTGATCTTGTTTCCAAAAAGGTGAAAGAGGATCCAAAACTTCTTCACGAGGTGGCTCCCGATATCCCGAGAGAGCTTTCTGATCTTGTCCATCAAATGATGGCTCGGGACCCGGAAAGGAGATTCGGGACTACGGCGGAAGTCTGTACGGAACTCGAAAAGATTCAGAAACAATTATTTGGGGAAGGGGATGTCTCTTCCACTTCCTCCGGACCAGTGCCGGGCCTTGTGGGAAATCGTCTGCTTCTTATTTCCACTCTCTCCCTTCTTATCATTGTCGTCGTCGGAGCTGTGATTGGGGCCTCCGGACTGTTTCAATCCGAGCCTGAAATTGTTCCAGAACCGGAAAAACGTCCCAATCATGAATTGGCTCTCTCGATCATGCAGACGGCGAAAAGGTACGGGCTATTTGAACTTGATCGAACGGATGAAAACTCATTGCGCAAAGGAATCAATGAGTACCAAGTGGTGATTGATAATTTTGGGGTTTCTCAAGAACCCTCTATCGTGAAGATTGTGGATGAAGCCCAAAAATTGAAAGCGGATCTTGAGCTGGATCTTCGGGAATTGCAGGCCCGGATTCTTTTGGCTGATGTAGAGAAGAACGTCGTTGTGAACTGGCGGAGCCTTCAGAATAAACCTGAAGAACTGCTGCTTGTCGATCAGAGTATTCAGTTGTATACCGATTTTTCTCTCCAACCTGAGGTAAAAGGAACCTGGGCTCTTACGGTTGCGGGGAAGAGAGAAAGCCATTTGCTCCGATGGAAAACCGAAGCGGGGAAGTGGAGGTCCGCCTACAAAAAACTTCTGGGGGAAATCGCACGATTAGAAGACCAACAAGAATATCGGGAAGCTGATTTGAAACTTCGAGAGTTTCAGGACAATGTGATTCGAGGGAAGCTTGAATGTCCTGTGGAAGAATGTGGCGTTCCGGAAGAGCGCTTCCACTTTTTTCTCCTCGATTATGAGATCGCCCGGTATATCGAGACCCTTCGGGCGATCGCCATGGGAGAATATTTCCAAATTGAACGGCGTGTAAATAAGTTTCTTGCCGGAACTCCGTCCTCTTCGCAAGAGTTTGATGAAGTCCTCCAACTCCTCCAACCGGTCATTGAAAAATCACTGGGGGATACGGTGGATCTAGCTCGATCTCTTCTCTACAGAGTGACGACGGCTCAGGGCAGATGGGCGTATCTGGAAGCTGAAAGGGTCCGTTCTGAACAGCGGGCGGTCAAAGATCGAGCTCGTCTTGCTTTCCGCGCTGGTTGTCAAAAGGCCCACGAATTGGTGTTGCAATATCAATTCCGGGATGCGTTGAAGAAACTTCGTGCTCGAAGTGGGGAAGGTGCGATTCCTCCTTATGAGGGTCTCTTCCGGGAAAAACTCCAATTGATAGGCAGGTTGGTTCTTCTGATCGATGGGATCCAAAATGATTTTCAACTTAAAACGTTCCGGAAAGCTTTCTCATTTCCCCGGATGAATACGGAAGGTCGAATTCACAGTCTGAAAGAAACCTATGTTTCGGTCCGGCTTCCTTCTTCGGGAGTCATTACCTTTAATTTCAACCAGTTTCAACCTTTGGAATTCTATTCCTTTGTCCGGGCGGGGTACAAAAAGTTAACCCCTCAGTTGTCCTGTAATCTTGCGGCCTACTGCATGGAATTCGGTTTATATGAGCAGGCTCGGAAGGAACTTCAGTCTGTTCGGATGATGGAAGCGTATCAGGAAGATAAGTCTCTTCGTTCCTTTGTCGATTCGTATCTTGCAATGGTGGATGGAGGAACCTATACCGAATCGGACGAGGTCGAAGCGAAAAAGAGGGTCGATCGGGTTCGTCGCTTCATGTCGGAGAAAGACTATTCCAATGCTCAATCAGAGATCGATGTCCTACAGCGAAATTTCGGAGGAACTCGGGCTTTTGGTGAAGCACGGGAATATATTCAAGGTGTTCTGAATGAAATTGGCGTGAAATCAAGTGAGCAAGATCGGCAATTGCGTTATGAGGTTTTGTACGCACATTTTGAGACGGAACTGGAACGGACCGGAAACGAACTTGACGTTCTGTTCAATCAGGTGACCACCCGGATCCGGGAGAGTAAAAAACTCAAATTGGATCCCATGGAACAGTATTTTCAATTGGGAGATTCTTACGCCGCATATGGAAAGCTGGTCTTATCGAACGATTACTGGAAAAAGGCCCGAAGATTGATCAAGGCGACCGGTAAAGAAAAGTTTACATCGGATACTTGGGATCGGCTGGTGTATTTGCAATTTGGAATGGCCCGGAATCAAACGTTATCGGGTGACTCCAGTCGGGCTCATCGTACTTTGGAAGAAGTGAAGCGGCAGCTTGAATCTAAAAATCATTCCATTCCAAAATCGGTGCAGGACTCATTCGGTCCCGCACTAGAATTATGGAAAGAGGGTGGGCTTGGCCGGATTAGAGAGGAGATCCGGCGGACGCAAAAAAAAATCTCCATAACTCCGGATGATCCCGCTCTTTATTGGAGAGTTGCAGAGGTACGGTACCGAAAGCTGGATGATCCGGCCGGGGCGCTTGGGTATTACCTTTATCTCGCCAAGAACTTTTCTCAATATGAGAAGGTGAAAAAGGGGGAAGTTCAGGCGGCTATTGCCGGGATCTGGTTTCGATTGAAAGTCCTCGACAAGGCTCAGGAATCGTATCGGAATCTGGAAGATGTATTTCCGGACAACTGGAGAAATATGAATCAGAAAGGGAAAAGTTATACGCAAGCGAGGATCATTTCCTGTCAGAATTTAGCGGCTCGAATTGGGTGGACTCTTCCCTAGGGTCTATTGGACATCATTCTCCCCGTTTCCGGTCCTTTCAGGATAATTTCATGGGGGCGTTGTCGTTGAGAAATGGCGAGGTGTTTCTCTCCGTAAAGGTCGTGCCGGGTTCTTCCCATGTTCGGATGGTTCTCATGGGGGACCGGTTAAAAGTGAGTGTGGTCTCTCCACCCGAAAAAGGAAAGGCGAATAAAGAGATGGTAAAGATTGTTCGAGAGTGGTTTGGGGGTTCCGTCCGTCTTCATTCGGGCGACTCTTCTCCCTATAAGGTAGTTGCCCTTTCGGAACCGCTGGAGATCGTTCAGGCTCGTTTGGAGGCATTATGATTTTACGGGATAAGATCGCCGAAGCGGTTCAATATCTGGACCTCGACCGCCCGCCGGAATTTGCCATAGTCCTGGGAACGGGCCTTGGAGGCTTGACCGACCGGATGGAAGTCGTGAAAAAATTCCCTTATGGGGACATTCCTCATTTCGCACCCTCGACGGTGATTAGTCATAGTGGGGACCTTGTATATGGATTACTCGAAAAACGCCCTGTGATCGCAATGGAAGGCCGCCTTCACTATTACGAAGGGTATTCCATGCAGGATATTACATTTCCGATTCGGGTCATGTCTGCATTAGGTGCCAAATCTCTCGTCGTTTCTAATGCTGCTGGTGGGCTCGATCCCCAGTTCCAGTGTGGGGATATCATGTTGATTGATGATCATATTAACATGATGGGAGACAACCCTCTTATTGGGCCCAATGATGAATCTATGGGCCCTCGGTTTCCGGATATGTCTCAGCCTTATGATAAAGCGTTTCTGGAATTAGCAGAGAAGGTTGCTTTGAGTGCGGGCATTCGGCTTCATCGAGGAACTTATGTTGCATTGACCGGGCCCTGTCTGGAAACCCGGGCTGAATATCGATATCTTCGCGCCGCAGGGGCCGAGGCGGTTGGAATGTCAACGGTTCCGGAGGTGATCGTGGGGGTTCATCTGGGGATGAGAATTCTCGGGCTATCCATTATCACAGATATCTGTATTCCAGATGCTTTGGAGCCGCTGACGGTAGAGGATGTGATCTCTGCGGCGAAATCAACCGAGCCCATGATGACGGAAGTGGTTCGTCGATTTGTAGCGGCCGCGAGGCTTTAACGCTTTTCGATTTGCTTCTCTGCCATTCGAATCCATCCCCCCAGGAATGTTTTGAAGGGGGGAACTCGCCGTATCAAGGTATTCCAGTCTTCAATGGCCTCTTCGGGAAGCTTAAGATGGAAATTTGCAAATCCGCGATACAAAAGGCAGAAGCTTTTGAGGACAAAGGCATTTTTATCATTCGGCAGATTTCCGGAGAGAAGTTCTGTAAGGCCTTTTCTTGCTTTCTGATATTCTTCCGTCGGATCCTTTTTCTTGAGTTGGAGTTCCATCGCTTTGCGGATACTGACGAAAGCTTCACTGTCATAGATGCGGTACGCCTCTACAAGATTTCCTGCAGCGGCAAAATCATCGGACGCCGCCTTCATCATCTTGATGCATTCGTCACCTCTGCCGAGGAAGAATGCGTAGAGACCTTTCACTGATCGAAGCGTTCCTCTCATTGTGTGGGTTTTGGCAATGGAAGGGTCTCTGGCGGGGAAGAGCAGGGCTTCCGTACAAGATTCGATTGCGCGGTCCAGTTCTTCTAAGGCCTCCATTTTTCCCGTCATGGGATTGAAATCCGGGATAAGCGCAATGCACTTCCACAAATGAGTCAGAGCCTTCGCTTCATAGATCGTTGCGTTGTTGTTTCCTAATTTCATCGCTTTGGCAATATCTTCCTGAGATTTCTCAATGGCCATGCCAGGGTCAGCTCCCTGGTAGATATCCAAGAAACTTTGTAGGCCATAAGCCACTCCACGATGTTGGTAGAAACTTGCGTGATTAGGATTTATTCGTATGGCTTCATTTATGGCGAAGAGCGCATCGTCTACTTTTTTCGCAGCTTCCGACATGCTCCCACTTCCATTGGGTTGGAAAATAAGGCCCGTTGCATTTTGTAAAAGGGTGATCGCCAACCAGTTGTGAATGAGAGGGTCTTTTGGATCTAGATTTTTTGCTGCAAGGATATCAAGGAAGGACAGATTGTTTGCGTCTTCCGAATCGTTTCCCGTCATCGTAAGCCATTCGGCTTTTGTTCCAAATGCTTTTCCCCGGGAAACAAGAAGGGCTGGGTCGACCCGAAGACGAATGGCGACGTTATATTGTTCAATCGCCCGATCGATGCTATCGGTATTGAAGGTTAGTTTGGG
>CAYRLD010000074.1:0-8850 GCA_964424925.1 uncultured Planctomycetales bacterium | reverse complement strand
GAAGACCCTCGCCCTTCGAGTACAACGTCACTGTGAAAATGCCCGCAAGGTCGCCGCTTTTTTACAAAGCCATCCCCGGGTCTCCAAAGTGCACTACCCGGGTCTCGAAGATCATCCGGGTCACGAAATCGCCAAGAGGCAGATGAAGGATTTCGGTGCCGTCGTCTCCTTCGAACTCGATGCGAATGTTGACGAGGCGCGCCGTTTCACGACACGAACGAAACTCTTCACCCTGGCGGAAAGTCTCGGAAGTGTGAAGTCCCTTCTTTGCCATCCCCCTACGATGACACATGCGGCGGTCGAACCAGAGGTTCGACGAAAGAACGGGATCTCCGATGGCTTAATCCGACTGTCTGTCGGAATCGAAGAGATCGAAGATCTTCTCCAAGATCTAGAGCAGGCTCTTACCCCAACCCCCTGTTACGAGGAGAGTCTCTCATGAAACGAATCAACATAGGATTACTCGGATGCGGAACCGTCGGAGGAGGTCTTGTCGACCTCCTCCGCGACAATCGGGATCTGGTCGCAAAGCGATCCGGTCTCGATCTCCGCTTGCAAAAAGTTCTGGTACAGGATCCCGAAAAAGAACGTCCCTGTACGCCGGAACTCATTACGACGTCGCCAGAATCGATTCTGGAAGACCCGGCCATTGATGTTGTCGTGGAACTGATCGGGGGACTCGACCCTGCCCGACCTCTTCTCTTGAAAGCCATCCGCGCCAGAAAAAACGTGGTCACCGCAAACAAAGCTCTCCTCGCCGGTCACGGCCGGGAAATCTTTGATCGTGCACTCGATCAACAGGTTCGTGTCGGCTTTGAAGCGAGTGTCTGTGGGGGAATTCCGATTCTCCGGGCGATTTCCAGCGGGCTCATCGGAAACCAGATCTTCGATCTCCTCGGAATCGTCAACGGAACGTCAAACTACATCCTCACACAAATGGCAGAAGAGGATTGCACCTTTCAGAAGGCTCTGGCGGAGGCAAAAAGGCTCGGGTTTGCCGAGGCGGATCCGACGTTGGATATCACGGGGCAAGATGCGGCACAAAAACTAAAACTGCTTGCCGAACTCGCTTTCGGAATTCGACTCGAAAATGACTCCTTCCCGGTCGTAGGAATAGAAGCAATCGAGAAGGAAGATATTCGTTCGGCGGCCGAATTGGGGTATATCATCAAGCCGCTCGCCATTGCGCGTGATGGAAAGACAGGATTAAACCTAGGGGTCACTCCGGCGCTTCTTCCCCTGAATCATTCCCTCGCTCATATCCGGAATGAATTCAATAGTATCCTGCTGAAAGGACATGGCGTAGACGAGTTGATCTTTACCGGGAAAGGGGCCGGAGCGCTTCCCACAGCAAGTGCGGTGCTCGCCGATATCATTTCGATTTCCGAAACTTCTTCGACCGGTTCTTCCTACAGACCCAATCGACCCGTTCGGAAGGTTTCCGAGGAGAAAGAATCAAAGTTTTATCTTCGATTTCCGATTCGGGATATTCCAGGGGTCATCGGGCTCATCTCGACCGCGCTCGGCAATCGGGGGATTTCGATCTCACACGCCACAGCACGCCTCGTCGAGGATCAACCGGGGAATGGACATGTGAAAATTGTCTCCCATGAATGCTCCCCCACCCTTCTGCGGAAATCCCTCGAAGAGATTTCCCGTCTCCCGATCCTTATTGGAAAACCGATCATGCTCCCCATCCTCGAAGGGGGGGCATGATCACCCTTTTTCTTTCCCCAAGGCTCGCCTCTACCCTATCATGAGGGCGTGGCGCGCATCTTACTCTGTGAAGACGAAGAGACCGTTCGAAAAGAACTCAGTCGGATTATCGAACCTCTCAACCATGAGGTGGATCTGGCGGAAGATGGTTCAGAAGCGCTCACGCTTCTGGGAAAGAATAAGTACGACCTCTTCATCTCAGACCTGGTTGTCCCGGGTCATTCCGGTCTTGATCTCCTAGGACACCTGAGAAACCACCGGATCTCTCTTCCAGTTATTATCTGTTCCGCTTTTCTTACCCAAGATATCAAAAGAGAACTCCTTCGTTATTCGGATGTTACGCTCGTAGAAAAGCCATTCCGACCGGAGACGTTGCTCACCGCCATTAACAAATTCCTCAAAGAAGTCTACCCCTCTTGAGATGAACATGGGGGATGAACGAACTGGAACCGAAAAGTGCCCCTCCTGCTCGAAAGAGATATACGAAGACGCCGATCGATGTCCCTATTGTGGCGACTACGTCATTCCAGGAGGAATCGCAGCAAAGAAGTGGCCCGCCTGGTGGTGGATCGCCTTTGGTCTGGCTCTTTTCGCTCTCTTCTTTTTTACGACCGGAATATTTTGATCCCAGGAGACAAATGATGAAATATCTCCTCTTCTCTCTCTCTGCACTTCTTCTGGCGCTTCCTTCCCATGCGGAAGCTCCCCCGGAAGAACAAAAGGGGTTTGAAATTCTCTTCTCCCCCACAGGATCCAAGCGATTGATCCAAGCCCGACTCGAAAAACAGATCGGATCGGCCCGCAAACAGATCGTTCTTGCCATGTATCAATTCACCTCGGATCAATTAGCCAAAGCGCTCGTTAAAGCACACAAAAAAGGGATCGATGTACGCGTTCTTCTCGATGCACGGCAGATCGCTTCCTCGGGAATTTACGCGCGTGCGCGCGAAACTCTGGAAAAGGGAAAGGTTCCGATCCGGCTTGTGTATCCGGATGGGGTCGAGAACAAACGCTCCAGGAAAAGTCGCGCCTCCCTTCCGAAATGGCACCACAAATTTTGCGTTTTTGACAAGGTGATTGTGGCGACAGGGTCGTACAACTGGACTGTCCTTGCCGACGAAGACAGTCATGAAAACCTTATGCTCATTGGAGACAAACGAGCCGCCGGCCAGTTTGCCTCCCGATTTGAAGAAATCTGGAAAGATCCTACACTCACGGAATCACTCGAAGAATCGGGGAAATAGAGTCAGGGAGAGTATCCCTCCAGATACACTCCCCTCCATTTTCCGGCCCTATATTTATGGTCCCTCTTTTGCTTAAGACCTACGTATGACACTGCTCGGAAAAATTCGCACACGACTCGGTCTTCAACTTCTCGTGGCGATCACCTTTGTCTCGCTGGCGCCTCTGGCGGGAACGGGAATCCTCCTCTGGACTCAAACAGAATCTTCCCTCCGAAACGAAGTCGTGTCACACCAAGAACAAGCGGCAGAAATTTCAGCCAATCTCACAAGAGAGTACATGGCGAACGCGCGGGAAAAACTGGAAATCATCGCTCTCTTTCTTTCGAAGCAATCCTACCAAAACCCCAAACAGTTGACCGGGGCACTAGAGCCACGACTCGAATCGGCTGGCATCTTCCTCGACTTGAATTACTACCAACTACAGAGTTCCCCACCCAACGATGCCCCTCCAGAAAACATCTATTCAAACTCACAGCAAGAACAGTTCGAATCGGTTCAGCAGATGGCGCCCGGAGGAAACTTTCTCGACCCCCGGATTAATCCCGATGTTTTCCTCAAACCATTTTTTCGGGAAGCGAGCCAAGGAGCCCCTTTTATCGCCACCCAACTCGAAACCGTTGGCGAGATTCCTTTCCTCACCCTCTCGGTTCCGGTTCTCCGGAAAGAAAGACCGGTCGCGGTTCTCGCCGCGAACCTCGATTTCCGCCCCGTAAACAAACTACTCTCCAATGTGGCGGGGGAAGGACGCTTTATCGAACTTCTGGACGAAGCCGGAGTTCTCGCGGCATCCGGAAAGATCTCTCAGACCGATTTGATCGAAACGGTTCAACCCGTAAAACATGGCGCGTGGAAAATTCGGGTTGCCGAATCGAAGTCGCGGGCATTAGAACCTCTCCGGAAAGCGCGCCTTACCTCGATCCTCCTCTTAACCGCCGCGGGATTCCTCGCCCTCGGCCTCTCCTGGTTTCTCAGTCGAAGAATCCTCCGACCCGTTCGAATATTGACGTCAACCGCGCAACAGGTAGAGATGGGAAATCTTCAGGCGCGCACCGGCATCCGAAGGGAAGATGAGATCGGAGATCTCGCCCGAAGCTTCGATCACATGACCGAATCCCTGCAACAACTCGACCAACTAAAATCGGATTTTGTCTCGCACGTTTCCCATGAACTGAGAACCCCTCTCACCTCAGGAAAACTCTCCCTCGCGAACCTCGAAGATGAAGTTCTCGGACCGATGACAGAGAAGCAAAAGGAAGTGGCCGGACGGATCCAGAAAGATATCGACCGCCTGATTCGGATGGTCAACGAACTTCTCGATATCGCACGCCTCGAAGCGGGAAAGGTTGAGATTCACAGGCAGAAGATCGACCTCGCAGAGGTAATTACAAAAACGCTCGAAACCCTTCAGCCTCTCGCCGCACCACGAAACATCAAAATCTCTTTCGCGTCCACCCCATTTCCTCTCGAAGGAGATCCTTCCCGACTGGAACAGATTTTTCTAAACCTCATCGACAATGCGATTAAACATTCGCCCGAAGGGGGGGAGATCTCGATCCGGATGGAGAACCGGACGCTCTTTATTGAAGACCAAGGTCCCGGTCTACCCGATGAAGGAAAGCATCTTTTTGAAAAGTTTGCCCCCCGCAAAACGGGAACCCAAGGGGTCGGGCTTGGACTTTCGATAACGAAAAAATTGGTCGAACTTCACGGCGGAACCATTCTTGGCGAAACCCGCACAGAGGGGGGCTCCCGCTTTACGGTCCGCTTTCCGTAACCCCATATATATAGTAGAGTCTTTTTATGCCTCGAATCCTGATCGTTGATGATGACACGCACATTGCGGAGTCCCTTCGGGAACGTTTCGCCGCCAAAGGATTTTATACCGGGATCGCCTCCGACGGCCTACAAGCGCTTGAGCAAATTCGCGAAAACGACCCTGACATCGTCCTTCTCGACCTTCAAATGCCCAAGATGGATGGTTTTGGCGTCCTCGCAAAGCTTCAAGAAGAAGGAATAGATTCGACGGTGATCGTCATCACCGCGTTCGGAAATATAGAAAAAGCGGTCGACGCGATGAAAGCCGGGGCGTACGACTTCATCCAAAAACCTTTTGAACCAGCGCTCTTGGATGAAACGGTTCGACGAGCCCTCGAACGACAGAAGATGAAACGGGCTCTTACTGCGAGCACCCCCGACTTTGTGGTGGTCGACCCAAAGATGAAGGCCCCCGTAGAACTGGCTCGAAAAGCGGCCATGAGCGATGCGACCGTTCTGCTTCTCGGAGAGAGCGGCTCGGGTAAAGAAGTGATTTCGAGAGCCCTTCATCAATGGAGCCCGCGAAATTCAGGTCCCTTTGTTGCGGTCAATGCCGTCGCCCTTAGTGAAAGTCTTCTCGAAAGCGAACTCTTCGGACATGAAAAGGGCGCCTTCACAGGAGCGATCGATCGAAAAACGGGCAAGTTGGAGGTCGCATCAGGAGGAACCCTCTTCCTCGATGAGATCGGGGATATTTCCGCTTCCTTTCAGGCAAAGCTTCTCCGGGTCCTCCAGGAAAAATCGTTTGAACGAGTCGGGGGAACCGAAACGATTCAAGCGGACGTTCGTTTTATTGCGGCGACCAACTGCGACCTGAAAAAGAAGGTCGAAGAAGGAACCTTCCGCGAAGATCTGTACTACCGACTCAATGTCATCGCGATCACCCTGCCCCCTCTTCGGGAGAGACCCGCGGATCTGCGTGCCCTCGCGGAACATTTCTTAAAAGAATTTAAACCAGCCGCACGCTTCACAGAGGAAGCGCTTCACGTAATCGACTCCTACCGATGGCCCGGAAACGTGCGCGAACTGCGGAATGCCATTGAGCGAGCGGCCGTCCACTTAGAAGGAAATGAAGTGAGCGCGGACGACTTTCCGGCCGAAATTCTCCTCGCGAAAGAGACCTCGATTCCCACAGGAGGGTTTCACGAACAGGTCGATCAACATCGCAAACAGATCGTCGTAGAAGCGCTCGACCGTGCCGAAGGCAACCAAACCCGAGCCGCCGAAATGCTCGGCTTGCAAAGAACTTATCTCGCACGGCTCATTCGACAGATGGGAATCCAGGTTCAAAAGAAAAAGTAGGGAAGAAAAAACGTGGCCCCCTTCCGATTCTCTCCGGTATTATTTCTGGGGAATGGGAAAGACGAATACCGGGGAGACAGACTACAACAAAGGGATGGACCAGAAGTCCCTTGAGCGTTCGATCCTCAACCACCTGAGGTATAACCTCGCGAAAGAGGAGAAGAGTGCCACAAATCACGATCGGTACATGAGTATCGCCCTGGCGGTCCGAGACCGCTTGATTGAACGGTGGATCCGGACGCAAGAAGAGTATTACTCAAAAGATGTCAAACGGGTCTATTACCTCTCGATGGAATATCTCCCAGGCCGATCTCTCGGCAACGCGATCATGAATCTGAAACTCGACAAAGAGTTCCGTCATACCCTCGATGAACTCGCTTGGAAACTGGAAGATTTTCGGGATCTCGAACCGGATCCGGGCCTCGGGAATGGAGGTCTCGGAAGGCTCGCCGCCTGCATACTCGACTCAATGGCCACTCTCCAATTACCGGGTGTGGGATATGGGCTGCGGTATGAATTCGGCATCTTCCGGCAAAAAATAGATGAGGGACGGCAGATCGAAGAGCCGGACCCGTGGCTCCAAAGAGGACACCCTTGGGAGATCGAACGACCAGAGAATGCTTATCCGGTGAAGTTTTATGGCCGGATCGAAGGAGGCCCGGGCGCCGAAAAAGCGTGTTGGGTCGATACCGAAGAGGTTCTCGCCGTGCCGTACGACACACCCATTCCGGGCTACGGAAACAATACGGTCAACAACCTTCGTCTCTGGTCTGCGAAAGCGACTTCTGACTTCGATCTCGAATACTTTCACCATGCCGACTATGTCCGGGCGGTTGAGAAACAAGCGCTCAGTGAAAACATCACAAAGGTTCTTTACCCTCCCGACCGCAAACCGGCCGGCCGGGAACTCCGCTTAAAACAGCAATATTTTCTCGTCTCAGCCTCTCTTCAAGATATTCTGCGCCGCTATCGAACCAACAACGACACACTCGATGAACTTCCGAAAAAAGTGTCGATCCAACTGAATGAAACCCACCCATCGCTCGCCATACCCGAACTGATGCGCATCCTCATCGACGACGAAGGGTACGAATGGGACCGGGCGTGGGAGATGACCCAGGAGATCTTCGGATACACCAACCACACACTTCTTCCCGAAGCGTGGGAAACGTGGGCGGTCGAACGGCTTCAGAAGCTTCTTCCCCGCCATATCCAGATCATTTACGAAATCAATTCGCGCTTCCTCCGACAGATCGCCGATCGGTACCCAGGCGATTCAGACCGGTTACAGAGAATGTCTCTCATTCAAGAGGGGGAAGAGAAACGGATCCGAATGGCCAATCTGTCGATGATCGGATCCCATTCGGTCAATGGAGTGAGTGAACTGCATACACAACTTCTCAAAGATCGGGTCGCGAAAGATTTTCACGACTTCTTCCCGAAGCGCTTTAACAACAAGACGAATGGGATTACCCCGAGGCGATGGCTCCTCAAATGTAACAAAGCTCTTTCCGACCTGATTACCAGCCGGATCGGGTCCGAATGGACAACCGACCTATTTCAACTCGAAAAGATTCGCCCGCTCACCGAAGATTCTGATTTCTGTGGGGCATGGCAAGCCGCGAAAAAAGAGAACAAGGAAATCCTCGCAGAACATACCCAAAGAACCACCGGCTTCACGCTCAACACCGATTCAATCCTCGACTGTCTCGTGAAACGATTTCATGAGTACAAGCGACAGCATCTGAAACTTCTGCATGTCATCGATCTCTATCTGCGCATCCGGGATCAACCCAACATCGACCTTCCCCCTCGCACGGTGCTCTTCGGAGGGAAAGCGGCGCCCGACTACACCACCGCGAAGATGATCATTCGGTTGATTAATGATGTCGCAAAGGTGATCAACGGGGACGAAAAGATGAAAGGGCGACTGAGCGTTCTCTTTTTACCCGACTACCGTGTCTCCCTTGCCGAACGGATTATTCCTGCGGCAGATCTTTCGGAACAGATTTCGACCGCGGGGCGGGAAGCATCGGGAACCGGGAATATGAAATTCGCCCTGAATGGAGCGCTCACGATCGGGACTCTCGATGGGGCCAACATCGAAATCTGTGAAGCGGTCGGGAAAGAGAACATGTTTCTCTTCGGACTTACCGCAGAGGAAGTACAAAAGACTCAGGGCGAGGGGTACGATCCTCAAGCCTTCCTGGAACAAAATACGCGTCTCAAAAGAGTGACCGACCTGATCGGAGGAGGGTTCTTCTGTCCGGACGATCCGGGCCTACACAAAGCTCTCGTGAGCTCCATCATCGAAAGAGATGAGTATATGGTCTTGAAGGATTTCGATTCCTATCTACAAGCACAAGAATTAGCGGAGAAAATCTATCTCCAGCCCGATGTCTGGACCCGTATGGCGATCCGGAATGTGGCCGCGATGGGGCGATTTTCGAGTGACCGGACCGTTTCGGAGTATGCCCGGGATATCTGGGGCGTCGGCGCCACGCCGATTGAGATTCCCTAACTCGGAAGGTTGCAAAGTCGGCGGGGAGCCGTATAATCCTCCAATCTTCCCTACACTGGGGTATAGTGTAACGGTAGCACGACAGTCTCTGGATCTGTTTGTCTAGGTTCAAATCCTAGTACCCCAGCCATTCCTTCTATTTTCCATCCCAATCTTCTTTTGTAATCGCCCACCGTTCGTGGTCCCGCCACCGTCCGCGGATCTTCAGATAGCGTGGGGAAAAGCCTTCCAGACGAAAGCCGCACTTCTTGA
>CAYRLD010000073.1:0-8904 GCA_964424925.1 uncultured Planctomycetales bacterium | reverse complement strand
CACGATCATTCCTGGAGCGATGGGTATATTTGAAGGCGGGATGATCGGCTATTTCTCAGCCACCAACCTTGGAGAAGCGAACGCAGTAGCCTTTAGCCTTCTGAACCGGATTGCAGACATCTTCATCCTCATGGTCGGAACCTGGTTCATTATTCATCTCGGTCTAAGTGGCGTTGCACGAAAGGTAGCCAAGGGAGAGGAGAAGTTGAAGGCGGAAGATATCGCCGACGCAATTCATTCGGAAGAAGAGGCGATCGAGATCGAAGAGAAGGCAAAGACCGGTCGGCACGACCTGCGCTGACCGCTTAGGACTTGATCAAAGGCAGAATTTTCCGGAACTCGTCCGTACCCGCTCGCTCCATCCACTCAAAGAGAACCGTTTCGACCGTCGCAGGAAGAACCCCCGCCCCCTCCATCTTTCGAAGACCCACCTGATGGTTCTCCGTCGTCCGGGAAGAACAGGCATCTTCGACAACATGCACCTGCCACCCGTGGGCCATCGCATCGAGTGCGGTCTGGCAGACACAGATATGGGACTCGAGTCCGGCCAGAACAAGCTGCTTCCCGGGAAAAGCGGCGATCGCTTCCCGAAACGCTTCCACCTGGAAACAGGAAAAGATCTGTTTGTTGATCGGGGAGAAGTCGCGAATTTGATTTACCGAGGGACCTTTTAAGCGGGGGTTATGTTCGGTGACAAGGACAGGCACCCCAAGAATACGGGCGCCCTCCACCAATTTACCCGCCGCCGAAACGGTGCGATCTCGATGGGCCACTTCTTGGGAGAGCCGTTCTTGCAGATCAACAACCAGAACGACAGAACGGTCTCGGTGAAGGAGAGCGTCGTGCCGCGTCATGCCCCTGCCAAGCCGGCATCCATGGGCGTTCCGCTAGCCGAGGAAACCTCGGAGTCGAAACTGAAATGGATATCGGTGAAGCCCGCTCGGAAGCGGTTGACCTCTTCTTTCACACTCTTCCCTTCGATGATGCACTCACAGAAAAGCTGCGCAATCCTTTCCATTTCCGCCTCTTTCATTCCAAATCGAGTCATTTCCTGAACCCCGATTCGAAGACCAGAAGGATTGTTCAACTTCTTCGGAGGATCCTCAGGAAGCAGGTTCCGGTTGAGGATGATATCGTTCTCTTTGAGGAGAACCTCGACCTTTCCGCCCCCCCCAAACTTCTTCACATTGACATTTACCTGATGAGTATCGGTGAAACCATTTTCTTTCCCACAAACCTCGATCCCGGCTGCATCGAAGGATTTCGCAAGATGGCGTGCGTTGGTAACAACCTGGCGGACATAATCCTGCCCGAACTCCATCATCTCATACGCCGCCATAAGAAGAGAAGGAAGCGTAAAGAGGTGATGATTCGAAGTCGAACCCGGGAAAGCACACTTATCGATCCGACTCCACCGTTCGTCATCCAGATTGGAAAGAACGACACCCCGTTGCGGACCAAAGAAAGTTTTATGCGTACTGCCGAGAAGAACATCCGCCCCTTCGGCAAGAGGATCCTGCAAAGTTTTTCCGGCAATAAGGCCGAGGACATGGGCGCCATCATAGATGGTGGTCACCCCTTCTTCGCGACAGGTATCGATCAACTCCTTGACCGGTTCACGGAAGAGAATAACACTCTTCCCGAATACGACCACGTCCGGCTTTTCTTTCCGGATGTAGTCCCGGGTCTTTTCAATGTCAATTCGCCAGCCATCTTCGGTTCGGGGAAAGGCATTAATGTCGCGAGTAATCTTCCCAAGCCCCCCGACTTTCTGGTGACTGATATGTCCGCCACCAGGAAGAGAGTTCACGAGGACTTTTGCATCCCGCTTGACGAGGGCACCAAAGACCGACTCGTTCGCATTCGTTCCGCTGATCGTACGAACCTCGGCATGAGCCGCTCCAAAGATTTTCTCCATCGCTTCGCGAACACGGGTTTCGACGACATCAATGTAGTCGGTCCCCATGTAGTAGCGAGCACCGGGATGACCTTCGGCGTATCGATGGGTAAAGTCTGAATTGAGAAGGGCGCGGGCGCGCTCGGACATCGCGTTCTCACTCGCGATCAGGTTGATCGTTTTCTGTAGACGCCAGTCGTTCTGAGATTGGACGATCCTCTCCAGATCGCGTACCTGATCTTCGAGCACGCTTCCCCCCCTCTTTTTGATTTGAAATTTAGGCAGGCTTGATAATACGACCAGAACGTAAGCAGCTTGTGCAAACCTTCACTCGTACGGTTTCGCCATCGACGACAGCACGAACCTTTTGCAGATTCGGCTTGAAACTGCGCTTGGTCATACCGGTGACCTTAAGGCCAACCCCACCCTTTTTCTTGGGGAGACCCCGACGGGCGATCGTATTTCCGCGAAGTGGACCTTTCCCGCACATATCGCAGACTCGGCCTTTTGTCATGGGTTGTTTCACGGTTTTGTTCCTTTCAGGTCCGCCTACTATAGGGAAATTCTGGGCAAAATCCAGAAATTCCTACCCCCCAAGGGCGTTGATCTTGTCCTGAATTTCCTTGCCCAGATCGACCCCATTGAACACGCATCCCTGAAACAAGGGAAGTTTCTCCTTTAGCAAACGAATCGCTGAAGAAGAATCATTTCTTTCCGCCCTGTTTCGAAGAGAGCGCCACGCCCCGTTCGCCTGCCGATTGACCTTTTCGACCTCGAGTTTCGCCTTCTTTTTATCTCTTCCGACAACTTTGGGATTCGAAAGATACTCTTTCCACTCTTTGAGTGCCGTGGAAAAGTCCTCTTTCCCCCGCTTCAGGTAGTCGGCATTAATTCCATTCCGGATATTCTGGAATTTCAACCCTTCTACTTCCGTCCGCTCACTATTCCATTGATTCTCGAGACGCTCAATCATCTCCTGGAGTTCCCCGACCGTCCGCCCCCCACTTGCCACTGTCCACGGAGCTTGAATAGGCAAATGACGCTCCAGCATCGATTTCGCACGCTGGAGGAGTTTGTATGTGTCGTACTCATTCCCCTCATATTCCGCTTTGAGCGCCAGCCAATCCCCCCGGGCACTCTCCCGATCTTTCATGTCACCCTGAGCTCTTGTAATCAAGCCCTCAAGCTCTTTTCGACTCGATCGCAACTCCACCGCATAATCACCATTACAGATTTCAATCCCCGCTTCCCACTCCCGAATCGCGTCCTCAAAACGGTTTTCATTATAATATTCGTTTCCCTTCGTCGCTTTCGCCTCGACGAGGCTCTTCGTATAAGGAAGTTCATCCGAACCTCCAAAAACGAAGACGCCCACAATAATGAGAATAATGGCCACCACGGGCCCCCCAATGAGGAAAACCATTGGATTCATTTTTTTCTTGGATGTCTCTGTGTGGTAGCGATCGGTCATTGAAGTCTTGCGCGCCGTGGTCCGTTTCGTTCCGGGAGTTCCCACGGGAATCCGAGATGTTGTCTTGCGTCCCGTCGCCGTCTGGGTCCGCGCCGTCCCTGGTTTTTTTGTATTGGGACGAGTTCCCATCGCCTTCGTTGCAGGCTTTCCTTTTTGAAGAGGCGCTGTTTTCCTTGTGGAAGGCGCCGTCCGGGAAGTAGCCGGTTTCGCCTGCCCTCCTTTTTGAGTAGGAATAGGACGAGTGGGCCGAGTTCTTCCCGAAGCCGTACTGGGAGGAGCGGCCGGAACGCGACTGGTGGGACGGGTCGCTCTCTTTCTATCCGCATCGGTAATCGGAGCCTTTCTGGGACGCTCTTTCATCGGTGAAGCCTCATTTCCATAAATTAAAGTCGTGGATCCTACCTGGATCCGATCTTTCGCCGAAAGATGGTGCTCAGAAACCCGGTTTCCATTCACCAAAGTACCATTTCCACTCCCCAGGTCGACCAGTTTAAAGAACGACTCCATTTTTACCAACTTACAATGCTGCCGGGAAGCCTTGATATCCTTTATGCGAATATCACTTTCCAAACCCCGGCCCACCGTATGAACGGGAGACGTAAGAGAAAATATTTCCTCTCCCGAATCAGTCCTTATGGTCAAAATGGCCATGAACCCTCTTCCCCTCCTTTAAAACCCCTAAATCCTAACGGGAGTTTCAGGAAGAAACCCAGGGGCCAAATTATAGAGCGCGAAAAAAATCGAATGCAAGGGAAAATCTGATTCTTTGACGCCAGAAAATGAGCAAAGTTGCCCAAAATATGAGAAAAGCGCCCGGTTGGGGACCGGGCGCTTTTCGATCTTCGAGCGTCGAGCACTACAGGGAAAGGATGGTCTCCCGGACTTGGGGAATCCGGGATGGGTGGGTATCGACGCCCAGGCTTTTGGGAGGAATATTCATCTTCGCGTTATCTCCTAAGAAAGGCCAAAGACGAGGTCGGCCACCCCGCACGTCACATCCAGAACCGATCTACATGCCGACCCCGCCCCATATGGCCGTCGGTTCGACACTGCAGAACCCTCTGCCTATTTCGACCGGAAAAACCTCCTCGAAGGCCCTTCCTTCCGAATTCCGGCACCACATTGTCGAACACGTTCAAACCCATCTGATATGAATATACTCCATAACTAATGCATTGTCAACTAAAAAAAATCGGTGCAAGAAAATGAGGCTTATCCGGGCATTCCAAGAAACGTAGCCCCATCTGCCATCGAGCGAAGAGCCGGCTTACTTGCACAAGAAGATCCACACCCTGCCCCGGAAAACTCTACTAACTCTTCGGGAGTCCAACCCGATTTTCCATGACCGCGCAATCCAGGAGGAAGAGCGATCTCTTCCTGAATCCCCTTCTCCTCATTGATAGCCTGCTTCACGAGCATCGCCTCTTTGCATGCAGCCGGAGAAGGCCCGTATAAGTCCCCCGTTTCTGTGTAGGTATTGCCGGGGCAACGGTTGCAATAGGGACGGAGGTCACACTCTGGACACCCATGCATCTTTTCTAAGCTCGGGAGTTCCCGAACCTCTTGAAAAAAGTCTCCGTGCTTCCAGATTTCGGGGAGAGGCCTTTCGCGAAGATTTCCGGCAGAAACGGGCAATGTCACACAAGGATACACATCCCCATACGCATTAATGGATATGAGCGTCTTCCCCATGACACACCAGAGATCCCCCCCATTCCCCGCATCCAGTTTTTTCTCCTTCAACACCCCTTCCTGGAATTTCTGGAGGATGGCCTTGTGTTGTTCGAGAGAGGAACGGAGGGCGAGAGTATCCTGATTTAAATCATCTCTCGCCGTAATGTTGGTATCGACCCGAATCGGAATCCCCAAATCCTCCGCCATCTTCGCCGCTGCAAAAGCATCCCCTGCATTGCGATTCATCGCAATGAACTTAAAGCAAACGTACACTCCGCGGTCACGAAGGAGGGTCGCCGCGCGAATTGTCTTTTGGAAAGACCCTTTTCGGGTGGTGATATCATCATGCACCTCTGCCGAGGCACCATAGAGACTAATCCCCACATGGAAAATATTGAGAGCGGCAAGTTCGTCGGCCGCCTTTTCATCAATGAGGAGGCCATTGGAAAAGAACTGCACACACATGCGACGATCGCTTGTGTATTTCATGATATCGAGATAGCGCCTATTGACGGTGGGATCTCCCCCACTAAAGGTGACAAATAGGGTTCCCATCGAATGAAGGTCGTCAATCACCCCACAGAGTTCCTCGTACGAAAGCTCTTTCCGACCTTGATCCGGGGGAGCGTAGCAGTGACGACAGGTCAGGTTACAGATTCGAGTAAGTTCCACGATGGCGGCATGAGGAATATATCGCTTCGCCGCATCCTCGATCACATTTTCGAGAACATCACTCATGACACGACTTGAAGAAGACCCTCTCTATGAAGATCTTCCACAAACTCCGTCATATCCCTCTGCGCTGTTTCAAGTTCGACGTCGTACTCGGAAACAAGATATTCAACTAACTCCTCCACAGTACGACTCGGCTCCAAAAACCTCCAAAGGTCCGTAGAAATATCGTCGAACCGATGCACCATTCTTTTTCGCGTGGCAACGACAACGGCAAGTCCATCCAGGATTTGAAAGGCCGTGCGATCTGCATATTGATAACGATTCATATACTCTTACAACCCCAATGCCTTAATCATATCTCTTGGATCTTGGATCCGGGTAATTTGGAGCCCAAATTTCTCTCCCCTCTTTACAGCGACCCCGTTGGCGAGAACCTGATCGGTCACCACAAGGTCGAGTTGTTCATCTACCCGTTTTTCAAACTCAATTACCTGCCCTTGGCGAAGAGAGAGCACATCTTTCAGAGGAACTTCTTTCTCCGCAAGCACGACAGAGCTTTGAATCGGAATCGCCAGAATGGGCTCTAAATTGGGGACCGAAGGCTCATCCGAGACCTCGCGCTCTTCATGATCCACCTGCACTTCCGCTCGAGGCCTCAAGATCACCTCTTTTTTGGCCGGATCCACCGGGTTGGTAATCTGAAAAGCGAGTTTATCCTTCATCATCCCTACATTCCCGTGGAACTTTGGCTTTCCTTCTACGGAAATGAGAATCGGTGCTTTTCGGGAATGGTGTGTCCGAATCACATCCCCCACACAGAGGTCCTTCAAGTCTTCAAAACGCATCGTCTCGATCGTAAGGTGAGCCGATACATCCACCTCCGCTGGAGAAAGCGCATTTGAAATCGCCTTTTGCTGCCCAGGAACCTCTTCTTTTCTCCTGGAAGAGAACTGAGTATGTGTGGAAATCTTATCCATAAAACTTTCAATAGACATCACCGGGATACAGACATTGATGTACCCCTTGTGCTCTCCCAGACTTAACTCCACAACGACGGAGATCACCGGTTCATTTGCAGAAAAGATCTGCATAATCTGGGGATTCGATTCCCGTGTGGTTACCTTGAATTGTACCGGAGCGATGCTCGCCCAAACATCCGCCATATTCGTCAAAGCTTGATTGATCACCTTGTCAACCAGACGCCATTCAATTTCCGTAAGAGGTCGATCCGGTTTATGGGAGCCCGCCTTCCCCGACCCGAGAAGCCTTTCAATAATAGGAAAAGCGATAATCGGATTCACTTCCAGGATGAAACTTCCCTCCAGGGGTTCTGCAGAGAGTACGGTAAAAACGGTGGGATTGGGCAGAGAGTTGATAAATTCACTATAGGTCAACTGATCGACACTGGCAACACGGGCATCCATGATGGTGCGCAACTGACCGGAAAGAGCGGCTTGAAGATTTCGGGCAAAGACATCATAGAGAGTTTCTATCGCTCGAAGTTGGTCCCGAGCGACCCGTTCGGGACGTTTGAAATCATAAGGAAGAACTTGACCAACCTGTCCGCCCTCCCGCCCAACTTCTACCTCACCGGAATCGATCGCAGAAAGAAGCGCATCCACCTCCTGCTGGGAAAGGATCTTATCACTATCACTCATACGCGCTTCCTTTGCACCTGAAGGGAGGACCTACGGATCTCCCACAAGAACGGTCTCTCCGGGACGTGCCATCCTCCATTGACGAAGGACAGATTCGATATAGACAGGGTCATTCTGGAGAGCATAAAGTTCCTTCTCCAGCTGTCGATTTTCCTCAAGCAAGCGCTCCAATTCTCGGTCAACCTGTTTCCATTCCCGGTAGGACTTTTCAGTATCCTTCCGAGCTTTCCATAGATCCCACGATAGGGCGGCACCCAGAGAGAAAAGGAAGCCGACGAGAAGAAGTCCTACTACACGGTTTCCGGTCTGTTCCCGACTCTCTTGCTTCATTATACAGTATCCTTTCTTCATGGGTCCATCCATTCCGGGACGACCTTGACTTTCTCAAAGGCAAGGGCTAGATTAGCCCCCCGAATGCCATATCGGCTTCCCAAGGAGATCGCTTCATGATCCTATTCCTGGCCAGCTACGGAAAAAGAGAAATCATCCTCTTCAGCCTACTCTGGATTTTCCTCGGAGGGCTTCTTGGATGGCTCTTCCCTCCCGCAGCCGCAATTCCTGCATGCGGGCTTCTTTTCACCCTCTATTTCTTCCGAGACCCCAAAAGAAAAATTCCGGAAGACCCCCAAGCCCTTGTCTCTCCGGCAGATGGGACGGTGGTTGAGATTTCAGAGGTCCCCTCTCATGACGTCCTCGGAGAAGATACCGTGAAAATCGGCATCTTTTTGAGTGTATTTAATGTTCATGTGAACCGCGCTCCATGTGCCGGAGTGGTACAATCAGTGCGGTATACACCTGGAAAATTTCACGATGCCCGTGACCCTGAATGTGGAAAGTATAACGAACAAAATGCGATGCATATTGATGGACCGATTCCGGTCGTGGTAACCCAAATCGCCGGATTGATTGCACGCAGAATCGTATGCGCTATTCGGGAAACAGAGACTCTTCAGAAAGGGCAGAAGATAGGAATGATTAAGTTCGGCTCCCGAACGGACATCTACATCCGAAAATCCCAAGTCAGCGACATCCAGATTCAATTGAAAGATAAGGTAAAAGGTGGCGAAACAATCCTCGTCCGAACGAACAAAGGGTAAGTCGGGCTGGAAGTTTCGACTCCGAGCCCCACAACGGGTGAAGCAGATTGCCCTCCTCCCGACCGTATTAACATTGATCAATGGGATATGCGGTTTCTATGCCATCATCCGCATCGCTCAAGGACTCATGGAAGCGAGCAAAGGAAACACCTCTCACGACCACTTCAAATTCGCGGCGATCCTCATCCTCATCGCAATGGTTTTTGACGCTCTTGATGGACGTGTTGCCCGCATGACAAAAACCGCGTCCAACTTTGGAGCGCAGCTCGATTCACTCTGCGACCTCGTTACCTTTGGAGTCACCCCAGCGTTTCTGGTTTATGCGGTTTCCCAATCGGACAACTTCCTCCCCCCTCGCGTCTTGGAAGTGTTTTACATTCTGTTTTTGATTTGATCGGTATTTCGTCTTGTATGTTTTTAGTTTTTTATTAT